>JBDSBS010000442.1:0-5647 GCA_039921435.1 Planctomycetota bacterium
CCAAGGTCGCCTGCACCGGTGGCCGGCGGCAACGTCGAGACGAGCCAGCGCCTCGTCGATGTTGCGCTGGCAGCACTGGCGCAGGCTGCACCGGATCGCGTGCCCGCGGCGTCCGCCGGCACCATGAGCAACCTGTCGTTGGGCGGCGTCACCGACCAAGGCACGGAGTTCACGAGCTACGAGACCTTGCCCGGTGGCGCGGGAGCGGGCCCTGTCGCCAGAGGTCAATCGGCGATCCAGACGCACATGACGAACACCCGCAACACACCGATCGAGGAGTTCGAACACCGCTACCCCGTGCGCGTGCGCAAGCTTTCGGTGCGGCGAGGCAGCGGTGGTCGCGGGGCGCGGGCTGGCGGCGACGGGCTCGAGAAGGCGATCGAAGCGCTGCAACCGATGCAGGTCTCGTTTCTGGGCGAACGGCACGAGCAGGGCCCACCGGGGGCCAAGGGCGGGCAATCTGGTCGGCCCGCACGCCTGTGGTTGCAACGCGGTGGCAAGCGGCAGCGAATGCCGTCGAAGTCCACGTTCTTTCTGCAGCCCGGCGAGGTCGTCATCGTCGAAACGCCTGGCGGAGGCGGCCATGGTTCGGCGTGAGGGCGCGCCGCCTGCTGCGGTGCTCATGACCCTGTGCGGCATCGCTTGTTCGACCTCGACCTACAGTCCATGTCCGATCGAAGTCGACGGGGCACTGCCAGCGGACGCGTTTCTGCGCTGCAAGGAGATTTTGCAGAGCCGCTTCGGTGCCTTTGCCGTCGTCGACGAGAACGCCTTCCTGCTGCAGACCGCGTGGTTGGCAACTGCCGATCCGCCTGGTGAGCAGCGGGCCGCCGTGTTCCGCGATGCGTCGCCTCGAGACCCCGAGGGGCTGGCGATTGTCGTCGAGGTGCGCCGACTGGCAGAGCCGATGATTGGCCTGCCCACCTGGACAGCCGCGCGCGGTGATCCTGCGGCCGAACGCGAACTCGCCGAACTGCTGCGTCGGGGGCTCATGCGCTAGGGGCTCATGCGGTAGGGATTCACGACACAGCCGCGGTGACCCAAGCTGGCACGAGGCACCACCGGCGCTCGCGCGGCCAGCGACGTTGGGCGCGGCGCAACAAGGCGGTCGCTGCGGGCAACCGTCCGCGCACTTCGAGCAGGCGCGCGCGCGCCAGCGCGACGCCCACGCGGTGCGTGGCCGGCAGTCGTCGGCATTCGCGGATCGCCTGTATGGCAGCCGGCAGGTTGCGCTCGAGCACGTGGGCTTCGAAGAGCCAGAGCCAGGTGCTGGCCTTCGTCGGGCAGAGTTGGGTCGAGTGCTCGAGCAATCGCCGCGGCGCGCCTGCGCCGAGTTGCCGCGGCTGCACCCAGTAGCGCACCACCCGCCGCTCGTCGAGCGTCGACGAGCGAACGTGGAAGCGGGTGCCGATGCGGCGGATCCGACGCAGTCGTCCGCGGGGATCGGGCAGCGACCGCGGTTGCTGCAGCAGCCGAACGACGCCGCGGTCCCGCAGCAGGTCGGCCGCCAGGCCGGTCAATGCTTCGGCGAGCCGGGTGCGCCAGAACGAGTGGTAGCTGCCATCTCGCCCGAGCCGTGACGCCACGAGCTCGAGCTGCTCCTGCATGTCCTTCATCTTCGTGCGGTTGCCCACAGCGCTGGCGGCGAAGTTGATCCGGCCGTTGCCCATGGGAATCGTGGCGACATCGGGCACCGACGGCGGCGGCGATGAGGTCGGCGGAGGAGCGGCCATCAGGGGGGAGATCTCCTCGATGCGGCGCCGGCCGAATCGCTGATGGTAGACCCATCGCTCGGCGAGCCGCATCCAACGCGCGTGGCGCTGCCTGGTGGTCGCGTGCACGACCGTCTCCGGATGCAGCAAGCAGTCGAGAGCCAGCTCTTGGCGCAGGTCGTCCAGCAAGTCGGGCAGAGCATTGTGGTGGATGTGCTTCCACTGGGCGATGCGGCGCAAGATTCCAGGCAACACACGCAGTGAGAACGTCTCCAAGAGTGCAAGGGCCGCGTAGCGCAGCGTCGGGTCACATTCGTTCATGGCAACAGCCTCCTGTCCTTCAGTGTGCAAACGGAGGCAGGGTCGGCGTGTTTCTCGGTCCCGGTGGCCGGAGAGATGGTGAACCCGGACCCGCGAGCGCTATGCTCGCGCGCTTTTGGCGTGTTCCATGCCCACCACCTGTGTTGTTGGCATCCTTTGGGGTGACGAAGGCAAAGGCAAAGTCATCGACTTCCTCGCCGCCGACACCGACTACGTCGTGCGGTTTGGAGGCGGTCACAACGCCGGCCACACCCTCGTGCTGCCGTCTGGCAAGCTGGTGCTCCACCTGGTGCCATCCGGCATCGTGCATGCTCACACGACCTGTGTGATCGGCAACGGCGTCGTCGTCGACCCGATCCATCTGTGCAGCGAGATCGACAAGCTCAGAGGCCGTGGGCTGACGGTCGAACTCGGCCGCAACCTGTTGCTCAGCGAACGCGCGCACGTGATCCTCGAAGCCCACCGCCGGCAGGATCAGTGGGCCGAGAACCTGCGCGGCAGCGGCAAGATCGGCACGACGGGGCGCGGCATCGGCCCGGCCTACGGCGATCGCTGCAACCGCATCGGCCTGCGGTTGGGCGACTTGTTGCGCCCCGCAATGCTCGAGAAGGCGCTGCGCGGCATCGCCGAACACAAGAACGGCTGGTTCGAGCCGGCTGGCCTGCAGCCGCTCGACGCCACTGCGATGTATGCCGAGTTGGCGGCGGCCGGCGAACGCCTGCGCGCCGGGATCGTCGACGCCGGCGCCGTGCTGCGCAAAGCGCATGCATCGGGCAAGCGCATCTTGCTCGAAGGCGCCCAGGGTTGCCTGCTCGACCTCGAGCACGGCACCTATCCGTTCGTCACGAGCTCGCACGCGAGCACGGGCGGCGCGTTCAGCGGCACCGGCTTGCCGCCGCACGCGATGCGCACCGTCGGCATCGCCAAGGCCTACTCGACGCGCGTTGGCGAAGGTCCCTTCCCGACCGAACTCCCAGGCGAGCTGGGCGAGCGGTTGCGCAAGGCTGGCAACGAGTTCGGCTCGACCACGGGCCGGCCCCGTCGCTGCGGTTGGTTCGACACGGTGGCCGTGCGCTATTCTGGGGCCGTGTCCGGCGCCAACGAGCTCGTCTTGACCAACCTCGATGTGCTGCGTGGCTTTACACCGTTGCGGTTGTGCATCGCCTACCAGCTGCCCGGCAACCGGCGCGTGACGGAGCTGCCGGCCTACGAACTCGAGGCAGCGAGCCCCGAGTACGTCGACTTGCCCGGGTTCGAGGAGGACGTGCGCGAAGTGCGCCGCTTCGCGCACTTGCCGCGTTCTGCCCAGGCCTACGTGCAGGCCATCGAGCAGCACACGGGGCTGGCGGTGCGCATGATCTCGGTCGGACCCGAGCGCCAACAAGTCATCGTGCGGTGAGCAGCAGTCATCCGGTGAGCAAGAATCCGGTGAGCAAGGAGGGCGCAAGCGACGATCTGGTCGTGCCACGCAGCGTGGCCGTGATCATGGATGGCAATGGTCGTTGGGCGAAGCAGGCGGGACTCGAACGCATTCGCGGCCACGAGCGCGGTATCGATGCTGTGCGCACGACGGTCACCGAGTGCGCGCAGCTCGGCGTCGAGGCGCTCGTGCTGTACGCGTTCTCCGAGGAGAACTGGGATCGTCCCAAGCGCGAGATCGACTTGCTGTTCAAGCTGTTGAAGCGGTTCCTGCGCGAAGAGCGGCCGACCCTCATGAAGAACCGCGTCCGGCTCCTGCACTCGGGTCGCACGGCCCGGCTGGCGCTCGACGTGCAAGACTTGTTGACGGAGACGATGGCGCTGACTGCGGCCAACACGGGCATGCGGCTCAGTCTGGCGATCAGCTACGGCGGTCGACAGGAACTCAGGGACGCCATGGTTGCGATCGCCGTGCGCGTGCAAAGTGGGGCCCTGGCACCGGAGAACATCACCGAAGCCGTGATTCGCGAGCACCTCTACCAGCCGGACCTGCCCGACCCCGATCTGCTGATCCGCACCGCCGGCGAGATGCGCATCAGCAACTTCCTGCTCTGGCAGGTCAGCTACGCCGAGATCCACGTCAGCGACGTCTGCTGGCCGGACTTCGGCGCCCCGCACTTGCTGGAGGCATTTCGCGACTACGGTCGACGCGTGCGCAAGTTCGGCAAGGTGTTGTGAATGGCGAGCGGTGATCTGCGCAACCGCGCCATCTTGGCGCCGACGATGCTGGCCGTGATCGGCGGTGTCTACTGGCTCGATCTCCACACCGATTTCACGGGCAAACGCGGAGCCCTGTCGGCGGGGTTGCTCGGGGTGTTGGGCGTGGTCGGGGTCTGGGAATACGTGCAGCTCCTGCGCGGTGCGGGCTTCGCAGTGGCGAGGACCCTGCTGATCGTCTCGACCGCTCTGCTGCTCGCGAGTTCGTTCCTGTTCGGTTGGCTTCAGCTCGATCGAGAGCTGTATCCGCTCGTCGCCGGCACGCTGTTGTTGCTGTTCCCGCTGGCGGTGCGCTCGCTCGGTCGCGATGACATGCGCACGGGCCTCGAGTCGCAGGGCGCCACGCTGCTGGGCTTCACGTTCATCGCCTGGCCGGTGTACCTGGCCATGGGCACTTGCTTTCGCTGCCTGCCGTCCGTGCTGTTCGTCGTGCTCGTCTGCAAAGGCGGCGACATCGGCGGCTATTGCATCGGGCGCCTCGTCGGACGCACCAAGCTCATTCCCCACATCAGTCCCGGCAAGACTGTGGAGGGGGCACTGGGCAGCCTCGCCACTTCGGTCGCGCTCGCCATCGGCCTGCGCGGCCCGCTGCTCGACGGCCACGTGGATCTGTCCTTGCCACTGTCCGTGCTCGTCGGGATCGTGTTGAACTTCACGACCCAGACCGGCGACCTCATCGAGTCGCTGTTGAAACGCCGGTGCGGCGCCAAGGACTCGTCGCGCCTGCTGCCAGCCCACGGGGGGGTGCTCGACCTGGTGGACAGTCTGCTGTTCTCGTTCAGTGCCTGGTTCCTCGTGTTGGTCTGGCTGACTTGAGGGTTACACTCGCGCGAGAATGAGCGATGCGGACATCCACATTCCGGTTCAGTCGGTCGACGAGGCTCGCACGTTGCTCGGGCCGCTCGACAGCAATGCTCGCCTGATCCGAGAGCTGCACGGAGTCAGCGTGCTCGCCCGCGACGGCAGCTTGCGCCTGCTCGGCGACTCGGCCCACGTGCTCGTCGTGCAGCAAGTTCTCGAAGAGTGCCTGGCGACGATTCGGGCGGGGCGCAAGATGAGCACGCAGGACGTCGCCACCCAGCTGCGCGCCACGCTCGGCACCGATCCGATCGCCGAAGGCGCCGCCGATCGCAGCCACCGTCCCGCGGGCAATGGCTCGGTGCGGGCGCGCACGCCCGGCCAGCAACGCTATCTCGAGGTGATGGAAGCGCACGACGTCGTCTTCTCGATCGGCCCGGCGGGCACGGGCAAGACCTACCTCGCCGTGGCCAAGGCCATCGAATCCATGAAGCGCGGCGAAGTGCGCCGCATCGTGCTCGTGCGACCGGCCGTCGAAGCCGGTGAGAAGCTCGGCTTCCTGCCCGGCGACTTCCAGGCCAAGATCGATCCCTACCTGCGTCCGATGTACGACGCGCTGC
>JBDSBS010000443.1:0-2826 GCA_039921435.1 Planctomycetota bacterium
CTCGCCGCTCGGCAAACGCAGCGGCGCGCACTTCAATCCGGCTTTGACGCTGACGTTCTGACGCTTGGGTTGCATCGCACCCAACGTCGCTGTCGGCTACATCGCGGCCCCTCGACCCGGGCACACCGGCCTACGCCGAAGACCATTTCACGTGCTTCACGTTCTTCTATGACTGGCGCCGCGACTGCGTCGAGAACGCGAAGGCGCTCGGTGCCTACCTGAGCGAAGCGCGCACCGGCATCGAACGCCGCGCGCGGGCTCGCATCCAACACCTGCGAGCCGGTGACGAGGCGTCGGTGCGCGAAGCCAACGAACTGGCCGCGTGGCTCGAACACGGCTTCCGCTTCGACGTTGTCGCCCACTCGATGGGTGGTCTGGTGGCGCGTTACTTCCTGCAGTTCGGCACCGCGGACTTGCCCGCCGATGGTTCGCTGCCGATGGTGACGTGGGCCGGCGCCGAACAGATCGATCGCCTGGTGCTGGTCGGCACGCCCAACCTCGGTTCGATGGAGGCGCTGCAGACGCTCGTGCAGGGCTTCACGCCCGGAAGGTTTCTGCCGCTCTACGACGCGGCGGTGCTCGGCACGATGCCTTCGATCTACCAACTGCTGCCGCGTTCGGGCCAAGGGCTCGTGCTCGACACCTACGGCAAGCCGCTCGACATCGACATCTACGACCCGGCGCAGTGGATTCGGAACGGATGGGGGCTCGCGTCGCCAGGGACCGAGCGGTATCTGCAGTGGCTCTTGCCCGACGAGCCCGACCCGGCCGCGCGGCGTGCGCGCGCCAACGAAGTGCTCGCCGCGAATCTCGACCGCGCGCGCCGGTTCCATGCCGCCCTCGACCAGGATCCGCAGGTGCCGTGTCCCGCCGAACTGCGCCTGTTCGCCGCCGACACGATCCCGACGCTGGCCCGCACCCGGTTGGTGGCAACGGACGGGCGACTCGTGCCGCAGCTCGACGGCGACAGTCTGCGCGAGTTCGGCGACGGCACGGTGCCGCGCTTCAGCGCGCTAGCCGATCGCAACGTCGGTGGCAGGCTCGGCGGCTGGCTCGACTCGCCCGTGCGTTGGCACGGTGTGACCTTCCTGCCTGACGACCACATCGGCCTGACGCGCAATCCCGTGTTCACGGCCAACCTGCTGTTCTACCTGCTCGAGCAGCCGCCGCGGCAGCGGGCGACAGGGCAGATGTGGCAGGCGCGGGACATTTGGCACGGCAATAGCCTCGCCGGGTTGCGGGACGTGCAGCGCACGCCCGTTCCATTTGCCCCGGGCCATGAGACTCGGCGGCGGGCGTCGCCGGCTGCCGCGGACACTGCACGATCAGTCTGCGAGAGCCCCTTCTGGCCTGGTACGCCGTTGCGGACGGCGGGCGGGACAACTACCCTTCCGGCCCTCGCGCGGGTGTGCCGCGCGCCTCCGAAACTACTTTCAAGGAGTCCGTACCACGTGTTGTTGAAGTCCAAGAGGGTTCATGTCCAGCAGGCCTGATTCGCGGCGTCCGATTTCCCAAGATCGCGGCCCGCGCATCAACCACCAGATCCGCATTCGCCAAGTCCGCGTCATCGACGAGGAGAACAAGCAGCTCGGCATCATGGAGACAGCCGACGCGCTTGCCCTGGCGCTGCACAAGCAACTCGACCTGGTCGAGATTGCGCCGAACCAGCGGCCGCCCGTGTGCCGCATCATGGACTTCGGCAAGTACAAGTACGAAGAGAAGAAGAAGGAGCAGGCGAGCCGGCGCAAGCAGCACCAGGTCCAGATCAAGGAACTGCGCGTGCGCCCCGCCACGGGCACCCACGACCTTGAGGTCAAGATGAAGCAGGCCAGGCAGTTCTTGGCCGATGGCGACAAGGTGCTGGTGTGCTGTCTGTTCCGCGGTCGTCAGATGGCGCACAAGGAAGTTGGCGAGCACCTCGTGCGAGAAGTCGTCAAGCTGCTGGCCGACGTCGCCAAGGTCGAGTCGGGCATCCGCATGGAAGGGCGTCGCATGGTGTTGCTGCTGAGCAAGAAGTAGCCAGGCCGCCGACCGTTCCTCGCCCCTCATCGCCCCTCCTCGCACGCGCCAATCCTCGCGCGTCGTAGCGTTGGCAGAAGCGCGACCTTGCGGTCGCTGGTGCGCGTCCGTGAAGTATCGTTGCGGCCACCGCCTCGCGGTGGCACGGAGCCAGAAGGCATGCCCCCTGATTTCGAAGAAGTGTTCGGTCTCAACGCCGCCTACGCGGAGAAGGTCTACGGCGACTACCTGAACGCACCGGAGTCGGTGCCCGCCGAGTGGCGCAGTTGGTTCGAGAGCGCACTGCCGCCCGAGCAGCGCGCCACCGCTGTGGCGAAGAAGCCAGCGCGTTCGGCGAGTGCTGTCACGAGGACGGTTGGGTCCGAAGCGAAGACCCAGGCGAAGGGTGCACCTTCGCAAGGCAGCGGTGCTTCGGAGGACCTGCAGCCGCTGACTGGAGTCGCGGGCAAGATCGTCAAGAACATGAACGAGAGCCTCTCGGTGCCGACGGCGACGTCGACGCGCGAGATTCCGGCCAAGGTGCTGGAAGAGAACCGACACGCGATCAACCGGCACCAGCAAGGCCTCTACTTGCCGAAGGTGAGCTTCACGCACCTGATTGCTTGGGCGATGGTGCGCGCGATGCAGAAGGTGCCGGCGATGGCGGCGCAGTTCGTCGAACAGGACGGCAAGCCGTTCCGGCGCGTTTCGTCGAGCCTCAACCTAGGCCTCGCCATCGACCTGCCGGGCAAGCCGTCTGCCGGTGGGGATGGGCGCCGCAGCCTCGTCGTGCCCAACATCAAGGACTGCGGCAACCTCGACTTCGCG
>JBDSBS010000444.1:0-9082 GCA_039921435.1 Planctomycetota bacterium
CGCAGCCGTTCGTGCGCGATCTCGAGCAGACGACCGGGGGTCTCGCCGCCATCGCCGACCAGCACTTCGGCCGCCCGGGTCGACGCTTCCGCGGCCGGTACACCATGACCGAGGCCGTCGGCGACGAGGAACATCACGCGTCCGGGCCGTTCAGCGACGGCCCACGCATCGCCGCACACCGACTCGCCCGGCGCAGGCACGCAGACTGCGGCCCACTGCACCCCAGCTGCCAGCCTTCCTAACGTGTCGTCGCGGCGCGCGAATACGCGAGCGACCACCACGGTGCCCGTTGGTTGGCGAGAGTGCACGTCCAGTTCGTCGGCGATGCGACGCATGGCGCCGAACCCCGTGCCGGGAGAGCCGCCCGTCGAATAGCCGTCGACCATGCAGCGTGCGAGGTCCGGCATGCCCGGGCCGCGGTCGATCGCCAGCATCTCGAGGCCGATGCCCGCCGTGCCGTTCGAGGTACGGAAGCACAGCTGCCCGTCGCGTGCGTGCCGATGCAGATTCGTCGCCAGCTCGGTAGCGACGAGGGCTGCGCGGCCCCGGTCGGTTTCGCCGAGGCCGGCCCGCTCGCTGAGCCAGTTGGCCGTGCGACGGGCTTGCCCCACTTGCGAGGGCTCGGTCACGGCGACGGCCGCGTGCAGCGACCGCGCAGTCACTTCCACCTCGCGATCGTCACCGTGGTGCCAACCCCGACCTTCGAGTCGATCGCAAACTCGTGCATGAGGCGCTTCGATCCCGACAGCCCCAGGCCGAGTCCGGAGCCCGATGTCCAACCATCCTTCAGAGCCAGGTCGAGATCAGGGATGCCGGGGCCTTCATCGGCGAACGTGAGACGCAGACCGACCTTGTTGCCGTCGCGCAACACCTCCTGGCTCATCGATCCACCGCCACCATAGATCACGGCATTGCGCGCAAGTTCGCTCGCGGCGGTGACGAGCTTGGTCTGGTCGACGAGGCCGAAGCCAAGTTCCAGGGCCATGCGGCGCACGGCCTGACGCGCGACGACAATGTCCTTCTCGCCGCGCAACAGCACGTCGGCATTGCTAGTCGTCATCTGCCTCCGCGGCCGTCGCGACCTGTCGCAGCAGCCGCATGCCACTCTCGACATCGAGTGCGGTCCGAACACCCGTGAGGGGGATGCCCAGCTCGACGAGCGTGATGGCCACCGCGGGCCGCATGCCGACGAGCACAGTCTGGGCGTCCAACAAACGCGCGGTGCCCGCGATCTGCGCGATCATGCGTCCGATGAACGAGTCGACGATTTCGACGGCCGAGATGTCCATGAGCACTCCCTTCGCGCCCGTTCGCGTTATCTGGGCGGTCAGATCGTCTTCGAGCGCCAACGCCAGCTCGTCATGCAGATCGACCTGGATACTGACGAGCAGGCACGTTCCGATGCGCAGGATGGGGATGCGTTGCATGGTCTTGCTGTCGATCAGGCCTTGCGACTGACGATGAACCCCGACCTCTTGAGCGCCAGGGTCAGCGCGTCGGCGAGGGTAGCCTTGGTCGTCACACCAGCCAGGTCGACGCCGAGGTGCACGATCGTCTGAGCGATCTGCGGACGCACGCCGCTGATGATGCAGTCAGCACCCATCAATCGGATCGCGGTGACCGTCTTGAGCAGGTGCTGCGCAACGAGGGTGTCCACGGTCGGCACGCCGGTGATGTCGATGATCGCGATCTCCGAACCGGTCTCGACGATGCGTTGGAGCAGCGACTCCATGACGATCTGCGTTCGCGAGCTGTCGAGCGTGCCGATCATCGGCAAGGCCAACACCCCTTCCCACAGTTTGACGACCGGGGTCGACAGCTCGAGCAGTTCTTGCTGCTGACGCGCGATGACGTCTTCGCGGCTGCGCTGGTATTCGCGAACGGTCGCGAGCCCGAGCGAGTCGAGCACCTGCGTGGCGCTCCACATCGCGTCGGCCAGGGCCTCCGCCGAGTTGCCCAGCTCCTGTCGCAGTCGTGCGAACAACGGGCGCTTCAGCGAGAAGACGAAGGTAGCCGTCTGGTCGGACGTGAACCCCTGCATCACGCGCTGGCGGGACAGCTCGGCGAGGAATTGCTGGATAGCGCCCTTCTGATCCGCGAGCGCGGCATCGAAGTCACCTCTCTGCGTCGTCTCGCGCAGCAACCGCAGCAGCTCCTGGGCCTGAGCGCGCAGCTCGTCGTCGCCAACCAGCTTGCCCTTGTCACCAAGACTCGATGTGAGGTCCCGCAGCCAATCGGCCAGCAACTGCTTCTCGTACTTGCGGAGGACTTCGGATGTGGCGTTGAGCGCTTGGGGTTGCATCGGTGGCATGGACGGTTGTTCGGAACGATACAGGGACTGCAACACGGGGCGTCCGCCTGTCATCGCTTGCCGGACCGCGTATCGTCTAGGCGCTGTCCAAGGTGGTCAAGCCGATTCCAATGCGCACGAAAAGGCGGTGACCGATTCCGATGAGGGACGCGGTCGTTGAATGCTCAGCCTTATCAGTAGGGAATCGGATGATTCCATATCAGGAAAACGACTATGGCACCCGACCTCGACCGCCGTGTGCAGGGCACGAATGCCATTCGCTCCGGATCGGGTCTCGGAACTCGGCACCCATGGCGCGGCGGCGCTGAAAGCAGCGTCGTGATTCCGGACGTGCCGGTGCGGCGGCGCTGCAGCGGTCGCTGAGCGCGAGGGCGCGAAAGTGCAGGATGTGATTCTCAGTGCCGCTGTGCCACCGCGAGCCGCAACGCTTCATGCGCCGGCCGACCAGTGCCTTGTAGGTTGCCTCGACATTGCCGCTGCCGATGGGCAGCCCCTTCTTGATGGCGTGCGCGTCGGTGGCGCGGCCACTGCAACTTTGCACGCAGTCGCAGTGGTCGTCGGGGGGTTGCACTGAGCCTGAAGCTTGAATCGCCGCCGACCGACCAGCCCGGGCAGCTGCGCCATCGCAATACACAGGATGCGCACGGCGCCGTCGCACTTGCCCGGTGTAGTGGAACTGGCGCTGAGCGGCCTCTGCCAAGGCACATTCCAAGATCTCTGCAACTTGTCGCCAGGCTGCAAACACATCCCCGGTGATCGAACCTCGGGCACGGGTCGTGGAACCGTCGGGGCTCGAATGGTCTTCCCCAAACTCACCGCCATGACTCGACTCACTTGTGTGCACGCGCCAACGCCGGCAGTCGCCTGCCTAGCCACCCTCGCGGGCCTTCTCGGCCTGCTGCCGGCGCAGGTCATCCAGACCGCTCTCGCCCCGATACCGATCAACCTCACCAGCGACATGGCGATGCACGTCGCCAACCGGGCCACCTTTGGGCAAACCGAAGCGCTGGTGACCGCACTCACCGGATCCACGAACTTGGCGACGACGTGGATCAACTCCCAGCTCGCGCCGAACTTCCCGGCCGACAATCTCGACGTCGCGTCGCTGCTCGCTCTGCTCAACGTGCCCGCGGCGCCGATCGCGGTTGGCGCGAACCACACGTTCGGCCAGATCAAGGATGGCGCACACGTCTACAGCGCCGCGTCGGACTTCCAGCTCGCCGCGCGCATGGCGTACTTCTGGGACCGGCACTTCAACACGTTCGGGCCGTTTGTGAGCGGCTACGTCACCGTGGTCTACGGATCCGGCAACCCGACCGAGGGGGAGAACATCACCTCTCGCCTCGAGTGGATCGACTACGAGTTCTACCGACAGAACGGTCTTGGCACGTTCCGCGACCTCGCGCGACACACGTTCTTCAGCCCCGCGATGATGATCTACCTCGATACGATCGTCAACCAATGCAACAACGTGGAGCCAAACGAGAACATGGCGCGCGAGTTCATGGAACTCCACACCGTGGGGCCGGTCTACGCACCGACGGGTGTCGCCAACTACGGCACCAACGACATCGACACCGTTGCCAAGGTCATGGCGGGCTGGCACCTGAATGGCAATGGCAACGGCTACGCGATTCCGCTCGTGGCGACATTTTATCCGGCGCTGAACTGCAACTTCAACACGTCAATCTTCGGCACCCCCGCCATCGGCGCGCACCAAGCAGTCAGTGGCCCGACCGCTATCGACGCCCTGATCGACCATCTGGTCGCCAGCGAAGCCTGCAAGGACTTCATCTGCCGCAAGCTGATGAACGAGTTCCTCGGCGACGGCTCCGACTTGGTGTATCCACCCCTGCTCACGGCAATGAAGAACCTGTGGGGCACACAGGGCAACCTGCAGGCGGTGATGGGCCGGCTGCTGAAGTCCGGGGAGTTCCTCGCGGCCGGCACGAAATGGACTCGCGCGAAGACGCCGTTCGAGTCGGCGATCTCTCACATGCGGATGTGGAACGGCAGCTTCAAGCGACCGTCGAACGGAGCCCTCGAAGCGAACCGCGTCACCTACTTGCGCAACCACACCGAGAACATCGGCGAGTCCCTGTTCGGCTATCCGACACCCGACGGTTTCGACCTCGAGAGCAACCACCAGCCCGGCAGTAGCGTGACGCTGCTGACGTTCCGGCTCTTCTCCGAGTCGTACTACACGAAGTCCGTCGCGGTTCCGCCTCGGCTGCCCTACGAGAACACCGGTGGTCTGGCGTTCGCCCTCACCACCTGGGTGACAGCAACCCTCGGTGCTCCCGCCAATCAGGATCCTATTGCGATTGGGACGCTGTTCCTCACCCGCGCCTACGGCAGCAAGTGGACCAGCACGGACCTGGTTGCGGTGAGTGACTCCCTGAGTCGGGACGTGAACGGCGCGTTGCAGCCGATCAACCCCGCCAACCCCAACAGCTACGCCGAGCGGCTCGGCCAAGGCGTGATGGCGACCATGTCCATGAACCAAGGCCTCCTTCGCTGAGACACGAACCCATGACTACCTTCAATCGACGAGACATCTTGCGGGCCGGAGGCGTCGGTGCCTTCGCGACCGCGTTCGCCAACGCCAGTTCGCCGGTGCGCCTGCTGCGCTCCAGCTTCCCTTCGCTGGAGGTGCCTGCCATCACGGCCCCCCGCCTGCTGACGATCTTCCTGCGAGGTGCGCACGATGGCGTCTACACGGTCGTGCCGACCGGGGACCCAACCTACACGACCGCGCGACCGACGCTGCAGCCGGCGACCATCGCGCTGCCGGGCACGACGTTCGCTCGACTGAACAGTGCGTACGCTGACCTGATGCCGATCTTTTCGGCCGGTCGCGCCGCATTCCTGCACCAGGTTGGCAACCCGAACGGTGGTCGTTCGCACTTCGTCGAGATGCAGGTCTACGAAGGTGCCAAGACGACGGCACCGCTGCGCGAGGACGGTGTGATCGCGCGGCTGCGCGCCAATGGCGCCTTCGGCACCAGCTCAGGTCCGGTGTTTGGGGCCAGCGTGTCGCAGCGCATGCAGCAGCTCTACCGCGGCTTCGTCCCGAACGAGCTGATGGCCCACGTGCGCGGCATCAGCGACTACACGCTCGGCTTGGCGCCTATTGCCGATCGGCAGCGCGCCTCGATGGCGACGCACCTCTCGCAGACCCCGACCGGGCCCATCGAGCCCTTCGTCGATGCCGTCGGCGAGTACGTGGCGGCGACCGAGGCCGCGATCTCCGGCATCACCTACACGCACGATCCGGTCGCGTTCCCGGTCAATGCAACCGAGAGCACAGCGGCGATGCTGCCCAACGCCCCGATCGGGCACACGTTTATGAGCCACTGCGAGCAGGCGCTTCAGCTGCTGAAGTCCGCGGTCGGGTGCCAGGCCGTCGGCATCGAACTGGGCGCGTGGGACACGCACAACGACCAGGCGGTCGAGCGCGTGCCGCTCGATGCGTACCTCGCGAAAGGGATCCGCTCGCTGCATGACGCCGCGGTGGCGGTTGGGATGTTGAACTTGGTGATCCTCGTCAAGACCGAGTTCGGCCGCACCAACATCGAGAACGGGAGCCTGGGCACCGACCACGGCGTCGGCGGCCTGATGATGGCGTTCGGCCCGCGCGTCACCGGCGGCGTCTACAACTGCTACCGCACGTCCGGGCTCGGCGCCCAGTGGCGGGCGCTCGGGACTTCGCCCACCACGCACACGTTGTTCCCCAATGCGTGTCCGGTGGCGACCGACTTCCGGCTCGTCTACGCCGAGCTCTTCCACAAGCTGTTCGGCATCCCGCACGGCGCGGGCAGCGCGATGGGAGTGGTGATCCCTGGCTGGACGGACACCGCCTACCTCGGCTGCTTCAACTGAGGCTGAGAGCAAAACAGCCTCTCAGAATCGCGCCTGTGGTCGCCTTCCCGGCCACGCAGAGAGTTCGAAGCCGATTGTTTCTCACTCTTTGAGCGAAGGCTGGCGGCGACCTGTCGGGTCACCGCCGCTCAGCGCCCTTCGAGTTGCAGTGGATCGATGCGCTGCATTTCGTCCCACCTCACCTGGTTCACCGAAGGATCTCCACCGGGTCGGTAGTTCGGGTCGCTGGTGAGGATGAGGTTGCCATTGGGATCGACGAAGGCGCGGTCGTAGAGGTTGGTGACGGTGCGCACGTTGCCGTCCGGGTCGCGGAAGTCGTTGACGCCGCGAATCGACTCGATGGTGGCGCGATGCACGCGATCCAACGAGTCCTGCTGGGAGCGCCACGACTGCATGCGCTGGTCGGACAGCTCGGCTTGCGACTGGGCGAGCAGCTCACCGCGCTTCTTGATCTCGGCGAGCGTGGCACGTTGGCTGGCCAGCTGCGCCTCGCCGATCGCGAGGCGGATTTCGGCCACGGCTGCGTTCCAGCGCGGTGTCTGCTGCAGGCCACCTGCCAGCGTCCAGAGCGTCGGCAGCCGCGCATCCAGCTGCCCTGCCGGGGCGCGAGCGGTAGTCACGTCGCTAAGCGACCAGGCGCCGCTCTCGATGGACATCACCTCGGAACGGACCGAACCATGCAGCCCGATCATCGTGCAGCGAACCTCTTCCTCCCACTGCATGCCATCCTCCTCGTAGCGCACGCGCGCGCGTTCGACCACGAGCCACACGGAGGATTGGGTTCCGCCGTCGAGCGTCGTCTTGGACACCTGCTCGAGGATCGAAAGCGTTGGCGCATGCAGCTTGCGCACCTTGTCTTCGAGTGGGGGCTGGCGGGCCGCATCGACGAGGCGCATGCCGCTCGCGCGCGGGCGGAGTTCGCGCAGGATCACCTCCACGGCTGCTTCACCAGGTGCGCGCGGTGGCTGGCGCGCGATCGAACCGTCCGGCATCTCCTGGCCGTTGTTCTCGTTCGACTGGCCAAGCTGCGACGAGGTGGTCTTGTAGCTGAATTGGCGGCTGCGATCGAACTGCAGCGATTCGCGGTCGGGGCCGGTGACCGAAGCGACGAAGTGCACGAAGGAATCCAGATTGCGCGTCCACAACGGCCCACCCGCAAAGGTCCACCCCTTTGGCACGAGCAACGTATGTGACACGATGTTGTTCATCGCCGGATCGCGCACTTCCTGGCGTTGGAGCACGAGTGTGGTGTATGGCGAAGGGCCTGTCGCCGTGGGTTCACGCTGGCCGCCGTAGCCGGGTTTCTCACCGCGGCGAGGTTGTTCCCGCTGGCCAACCTCGCCACGCTGCTGCTCTTGGCCAACCTGCTCCCGCTCGCCGGGTCGATCGCTGCGTTGGTCCGAGGTCGGCCCCGATGGTGGCGCACCACCTTCAGGCCGCAGTTCGAGCACCGAGTCACTTTGCACGCCGGTGCCGATGCGCGCGCGCAGAACACCTTGCTCGATGCGGCCCGTCAGTTCCTGCTGCGGACCAGATTCGTTGCGGTTGAGTTCGGTCAGGCGGATCCGGATGTCTTGCGAACGCAGCGTCATCTGCGCGCCGGTGGCGCTGCCGCGGAACGTCGCGCGGTATTCGACCGGCGTCGTGCGACCGCCTTGCGTCGGGTAGTCGAGGTCGGCGCTGACTTCGGCCCGCAGGTCGTCGCCGCGACCCGTGAACTGCACGACGATCGGATAGTTGAGTTCGCCGTTTGGGCCTTGCTCGCGACAGGTGCCGCGCCAGCGACCTTCGAAGCGGAGGGCCGCCGGGGGCGCGGCAGGCTCGGCTGGCTCGGCAGCCGCGCGTTCTTCGGGCGAACCAGGTCGGGCCGTGAACGTCGTCCACCCACCGGCGTCGTCGCCGACGCGGCCGGAGACTACGCCATCCTGGAGCTTGCCCTCGACCTGTTGCGGTGACGAAGGTACGAGCTCTCCCGTCTCGACCACCCGAACCTCGATGCGGTCGCTGCGCATGCGCAGTTGGCCAGCCCGAAACGTACCGAGATAGCTGGCTGCAATCTGCAACGTGACGCTCTGACCGGGTTGGGTCGGCATCTTGGTGGTCGCCTGCACCTCGAGCCGCAGTTCGGTGTCACTGCCGGTGAAGCGCATCGTGATGGGATACTGCACATTCTGCCCGCCCTCGATCGGCTCGCTGGCCATGCCCTGCCAGGTGCCGGTGGGTCGCGTGGGCTGCGTGGGCTGCGTCGGTTGTGCAGGTGTGGGCCGCGCGGCTTCGCCCGGTTTCGTCGGCGGGATGTCGAGTCGTGGCAGCGCCTTTGGTATCAGCTGGGCTGGCAGCCGCGCTCCGCCGACCGCGACAAGGCACAACAACAAGGTCGACACGACACGCAATGACTGCGAGGAAGTAGGTGTTGGCATCTGGATCCTGTCAGTTGAGCATACATGCCTCCGCCGCCGACTTGGGGGGCCAAGAAACCCCGCGCGGGTACTTCACTGCCGCTGGCAACAAGGTCTCCGCGCGTTCGCGCAAACCGGGACCGACCGCGCGGCGCGGACCGTGGCGGACCGGCTCGTAGGGCATGGCCACGACGATCGCCGCGCGCCCCGCGCCGGGGAAGGGCGCATTCCCGACCGCCGGTAGCCGGCGGTCGTAACCGGCGCTCACGGCTGGATCGTGAAGTCGAGCGCGTTCGACGCCGAGAAGCCGAGCGGCGGACAGGGCGCAGGTGCGCTCGGACCGAGCCACACGAACTGCGCGAACAACCGCAGCCCGGCGAGAGCGGAGTTCGACGGGATCGGCAGCGGAGCATCGCTGTTGCCGATCGCGTCGCTGAACACCGTCGGCGTGCTCAGCAACTGCGTCGGATCGACCCATACGTCGATCCCG
>JBDSBS010000445.1:0-3479 GCA_039921435.1 Planctomycetota bacterium
TGGTTGAACGGCACGGTCGAATCGAGGCGGCGGAAGACGTAGCCGAGGCTGCGCAAGCGCCAGACCGAACCCGGGCTCAGGTTGCCGCGCATCGAGGAGATGTCTTCGCACTGCATCTGGTTGCGCCACGCGAGGCGAACTGGGTCCGGGTCGGCGGCCCAGTCCTTCCAGACCTCGTAGCGGCCCCAGACGGAGTTCGTGATCTGGAACTCGCGCGCGATGCCGACAATGGGGTTGATCGTGTCGAGGATCGGCGGTGAGACGCCGGTGTTGAGCTGCGGCTCGAAGTCCGTCACCGGCTGCGCGGTCTGCTTGCGCAGCCAGCCCAGCGCTTCGATGAGCCCCGACTTCGAGAACTGCACGGCCTGGCCGCGCGCGACGAAGTTGACCTTCGTCTTGGACTGGTGCGCGCGCAGGATCAGCGAGCCGGTCACCGTGATGCCGACGACGATGATCGTGAATAGGATGGCCAGAATCAGGGCGACGCCGCGTTCCCCGCTGCGATCGACCTCTACGACGGACGGTTGATGACGCATGGTTGTTTCCAAGGTTGCTCGGCAGCCACCGATGCGCTTCGTCTATCGGCAGCGAGCCCCACAGAGGTGCAAGATGCGTCCCGAATCGGGACTCGGGTCGAGTTCGAACCGTGCGCGTGCCGATAGGCGAGGCATGAAGTGGCACCTCGTCGTGGTGGCTCTCGCAGCGACCTTCTGCATCGAAGCTCAGGCCCCGCCAGTGGCGGCGCCGAAGCCGGCCGGCGAGTCGAAGGACGCGAAGGACGGCAAGCGGGAAGGCGTGCGCACCCTCGAGCGCGCCCAGTCGATGCGGGAGCAGATCGACGCGGGACGCCCCGTGAAGAGCCACGTGCGCGTAGCCGTGCGCCTCAAGAACGGCAACAAGTTGAGCGGCGTCGTCAAGGACGGTCAGCTCGTCGAGCGCATCGATGGGCTGCGCTTCGTCGAGGCCCAGGCCCAAGAGACCGGCGCCGGCATCCGGCTGTGGTACGCGACCGGCGCCCGCAACTACGTGTTCGTGCCATTCGCGGACTTCAACGGGTACCAGATTCTCCAGCGGCTGTCGCAGAAGCAGATCGACGAGATCGAGCGCGACATGCAGATGGAAGAGAGTCGCCGCGCCGAACGCGAAGCAGCACAGGCCCGCAAGGTCGTGGGTAAGGTCGAGCCGTCGCCAGCGCAGGCCGAAGAGGGCGACGGAACTCCGCGTGCAACCCCGGAGCAGTCGCCGAAGCCTGTGGTGCCGAGCAAGACCGAGGTTGCCAAGGATGGCACGCCGGTGCTCACGGCCGCCGAGAAGGCCGAACTCGAGCGGCAGCGGCTCTGGTTCAGCCTGATGCAGGACTACCCGAGCACCGCTGGTTGGGGGGCCACGAAGCGCGACGAGATCTCGAACCGGATGGTTGTCATCGGCGCCAAGCCGAGCGACAAGGAGCAGCGCTTCGTCGATCAGTTCGCAGAGTGGCAGAAGGCCTGCGAGCACTTCGCGGTCAAGCCGGAAGCCAAGCCGGCGGAGCAGGGCGCGGAAGCGACGAAAGATTACCGCAGCAAGAGCAAGGACAAGAGCAAGTGACCCGCCGGGGGTCGGGCTCGCGCGATTCCACGCTGTCCGCTTGCTGTCGTGGGCGATCGCGAGCTTCATCGCGCCGTTCTGAACGACGCCGTGCTGGCTTGATCGGGAAGCTGAACCCGAGCGGGATGTGGTTGGTGCTGACCGGTGCTGACCCCGTCATGTTGATGTAGGTAAAGTTCCAGTTGGTGACTTGGGATCCGCTGGCAGTGACACGCAGAACTGCGGCAAGTTGACAGCCGTCGCGGTCCGCAGGTGGTATCTGTGCTCGGCACCGCCGTGTGCAGCTGCGCAAGCCAGGTCCTTCATGCCGACATCATCCATCGCCGTCCCGGCTCCTCGACCATGGCTGTTCCCGACCCTGATGGGGCTGTGCGCGGCACTGGCCGCGTGGTCGTTCGTCGGTGCCAGCGACAAGCCGACCTGGGCCTTCGAAGTGCTACCGCTGACTTTGGTGGTGGGCGTGTTCGCGGTTCGACGTCGGCAGTTCTGTTTCAGCGATCTCGCCTACGTGCTGCTGGCCTGGTTCTTCTTCATCCAGTGTCTTGGTGGCCGCTACACGTTCGCCGAGGTGCCGTTCCCGCGCGCGCTGGCAGATCTGCTCGGGCTGCAGCGCAACCCCGCCGACCGCATCGGCCACTTCTTCCAGGGCTTCGTGCCGGCGATCCTGCTGCGCGAGTGGCTGATGCGGCGGCGGTCGTTGCCGCGCGGCGGCACGGTGTTCTGGCTCGTCACCGCATGCTGCCTCGCCTTCAGCGCCAGCTATGAACTGCTCGAGATGGCGGTCGTGCTGGTCTGCTATCCGGATGCCGGACCGGAATGGCTCGGCATGCAGGGCGATCCGTGGGATGCGCAGTGGGACATGACGATGGCGTTGTCGGGCGCGGTGTTGGCGCAGTTGCTGCTCGGGCGGTTGCACGACCGCAGCATCTCGCGCATGCAACCCGGTCACGGCAACGCGATCGCGACGAAGCCACGGTTCGCCCCGAACTCAGGCGATCCGCAAGCGTAGTTCTTCGCTGCGCCCGCTGCCGGCTGGGGCACAGCGAAGCGCGACGAGATTTCGCGCCGGATGATCGGCATCGGCGCCAAGCCGAGCGACAAGGAGCAGCGCTTCGTCGATCAGTTCGCATAGTGGCAGAAGGCCTGTGAGCACTTCGCCGTCAAGCAGGAAGCCAAGCCGGCGGAGCAGGGCACGGAAGCGACGAAGGGTCACCGCAGCAAGAGCAAGAACAAGTGACCGCCGAGGGGGCGGGCTCGCGCGATTCCGCGCTGCCCGCCTGATCACCGGGTCAACGAATCGACGGAGATGCGACCAAGAACGGCCGGGCCCTCGAGTCGAACTTCGATTTGTGACGGCTGTGGTGTCGGCTTGCTCACTGCTCACCTCTTGGTTGGCGGTGACTGGATGGACGAGGCATGGTAGCGGTTTGCCGAGAGAACGTGTCAGTGGTCCGCACAGGCTTCGCTGCGCCTCACGCGAGTTCGAGACAGGCCACGGACTCCACGTGGCAGGTCTGCGGGAACATGTCGATCGGCGACACGGACCGCGTGCGAAAGCCCGCCTCGGCCAACGCCTGCAGATCGCGCTGCAGCGCCTGCGGTTCGCATGACAGGTACGCAAGGCGGCGCGGCCGCAACTGGCGCAGCTCGTCGATCACAGTGGGGCCGAGGCCCGCGCGCGGTGGGTCCATCGCGACCAGGTGCGGGCGCGGCAGGTCGCCGCGGCGGCAAGCACCGAGCCACGTGTCGACGTGGCCGGAGCGCCAGGCCACGTTGTGGATGCCATTGTGGCGCGCGCTCGCTTCGGCGTCACTGACCGCAGTGCGACTGAGTTCGATGCCGAGCGCGCTGCGAGCAGCGCGCGCGAGCGGCAGCGTCAACAGGCCGCCGCC
>JBDSBS010000446.1:0-4492 GCA_039921435.1 Planctomycetota bacterium
CGATGAGCATGAAGCAGGAGACCGTCGAGCAGACCAAGCACTACCTCGAAGACGCCGGCAAACTCGAAGAGGCCGCGAAGGTCACCGAAGGCCGCAAGCTCTACCACTTCATGGCCAGCGGCGTCGCCATCAAGAAGGCCGCGAAGAAGCTCGACGAGAAGGCCTACGACCACTTCGGCGACGGCATCGTCGAAGGCCCAGTCACCGACCTCGCCTTTGCGCTGAAGAACCCCGCCAACTTCACCGACAAGACGGTTCGGCTGCAGGGCCCCATCACCGCCGTCTGCCAGACCAAGGGCTGTTGGATGCACCTCGGCAACCAGAACCCACCCGTCATGGTCAAGTTCAATGACTACGCCTTCTTCATGCCCAAGGACGCCAGCGGCCGCACCGCCATCGTCGAGGGCACGATGAGCATGAAGCAGGAGACCGTCGAGCAGACCAAGCACTACCTCGAAGACGCTGGCAAACTCGAAGAGGCCGCGAAGGTCACCGAAGGCCGCAAGCTCTACCACTTCATGGCCAGCGGCGTCGCCATCGAGAAGGCCGGTTCCTGAGCTGCCTCACCGGGTCTCGCTATCACTTAGGAGTTAGCGGGCCCCGCCGGAAAAGCATTGCTTCCGCCGCTCGGCGCCCGTGGCTACCCTCCTCGCCCCCATTCGAGGAACCCATGAGCTTCACCCACGCAGGTCGCACCATCCAGAAGGTCGCCATCATTGGTTCGGGCCAGATCGGCCCGGACATCGCCCTCTACTTCGCCAAGGTGCTGAGCCCGTTCGGCGTGCAGACGGTCGTCGTCGACGTCGCTGAAGAAGCGCTGCAGAAGGGCAAGGCGAAGCTCGAGAAGAAGGTCGGCAAGGGCGTCGAGTCCGGTGCGTTCACTGCCGAGCAGCAGACGCAGATGGTCTCGTCGGTGACGTTCACGAGCGACTACGGGCAAGTGAAGGGCGTCGAGCTCGTCGTCGAAGCCGCGACCGAGAACAAGGAACTCAAGGGCAAGATCTTCGGCCAGGTGGAAGGCCTCGTCGGCGACACAGCGATCCTCGTCAGCAACAGCTCGCACCTCGAGCCCGAGGTGATCTTCCAGAACGCCAAGAAGAAGGACCGCACCGGCGTCGTGCACTACTTCTTCCCGGCCGAGCGCAACCTCATGGTCGAGGTCGTGCCAGGCAAGGACACGTCGGCCGCGACCAAGGCGTGGCTCTTGTCGTTCTACGAAGCGATCGGCAAGGTGCCGATTCCCGTCAAGTCGCGTTACGGCTACGCGCTCGATCCAGTGTTCGAAGGCCTGTTCTTCGCCTGCGCGCTGCTCGCCGAAGCCGGTGTCGGCACGACCAAGCAGATCGACGTCGTCTGCAAGAAGACGTTCAAGATGGGCGTCGGCTCGTTCACGGCGATGAACCTGACCGGTGGCAATCCGATCACGGCCGTCGGTCTCGACAACTACACGACCAAGATCAACAGCTGGTTCAAGACTCCGCAGTCGCTGAAGGACAAGGTCGCGCAGAAAGCCAACTGGGACGTGCCAGGCCGCGGCGAAGTGGTCGACGTGCCCGAGGCGCTCGCAACGCAGATCCGCGACGACTTACTCGGCGCTTACTTCGGCATCTGCGGCGAGATCATCGACGCGGGTCTGTGCACGATCGCCGATTTCAATCTGGGCCTCGACACCGCGCTCGACATGAAGCCGGCGTTCACGTTCATGAACGAACTCGGCACCAAGAAGGCGCTCGAGCTCGTGCGCGCATACGCGAAGAAGCACAAGGGCTTCCCGGTGCCTGAGTGCATCGAGGCGCGCGGCGTCGAGAACAAGCCCTTCGAGGTGCCCGTGGTACTGCGCGAGGATCGCGACGGCATCGCCGTGCTGACGATCCGCCGGCCCAAGGTGCTCAACGCGCTCGACCAATCGGTGTTCGAAGAACTGCGCACGCGCTTCCAACAGTGCGACAAGGACCCGAAGGTCGCCGGCATCGTGCTCACGGGCTTTGGCAAGAAGGCGTTCGTCAGTGGCGCCGACGTCAACTTCCTCGCCAAGATCACCGGACCCGAGCACGGCGAGAAGACGTCGCGCGCTTCGCAGGTCTGCGTCGACGCGATCGCCGCCGTGCAGAAGCCGACCGTCGCGGCGCTCAATGGTCTGGCGTTCGGTGGCGGCATCGAAACCGCCATGGCCTGCGAAGTGCGCATCGCCCAGAAGGGCCTGCGTGTGCTCGCCGGTCAACCCGAAGCCAACCTCGGCATCATCCCGGGTGCTGGTGGCACCGTTCGCCTGCCGCGCCTCGTCGGTCTCGAGCGCGCCAACGAGATGCTGCGCACGTGCCGCCCCATCAGCAGCGAGAAGGCCCTCGCGTACGGGTTGATTCGCGAAGAAGTCGACGGCGACCTCGTCGACCGCGCCGTGCAGCTCTGCAAGGAGATGGCGAGCGGCAAGGCGAAGCGTTCGCGCATGGACGAAGCCCCGATGAAGGACGTGCCCACAGCACTGCCGGCCGTCGACATCGGCCACCTCAGCAAGAAGGTCGATCAGATCCTCAGCAAAGCCATGCTCGGCGGCGCCAAGTTGCCGCTGAAGGACGCGATCGCGTTCGAGGCGAAGTGCTTCGGCGAAGTCTGCGGCACCGAGGACATGCGCATTGGCGTCGACAACTTCGTCAAGAACGGGCCGAAGGCGAAGGCGGCGTTCGTGCACAGGTGAGCGGAGGGCCGCTCGAACGAGAAGCGTGGGAGATCGCCGGCGGGGGTGACGGGATCCGACCGATGGGTCGTCCGCTCTGGTGTGGTCGGCGAGAGGCGCTGCGCCCACCCGAAGTCGGAGCGGTTGGAGGTTGGCATCTACTGTCAGATCGATTCCCGTCAGAACGATTCCCTGCGCCGCGATTTCGATTGGCCTTGGGTGGCTTCGGCGCCAGCCACGCCAACCGGCTGTTGGCATCGTCGAAGGAGAACAACCTTCAACTGCGCGCGGCTACTTCTTCGCTGCCGGAGCAGACACCGAACGGTCCGGCATCGACCGAACCGGGTCCACGGCGCGATCGATCGTCATGAGGCGCAGCAGCGCCAATGCCTCGCCCGCAGCACCGATCATGAGGTCGACGTTGTAGCCCGCGCTGTCCGCCGTGGCGGGCCCGCCGGGTACGCTCTGGCCGTTCTTCCACTTGCGTCCATCACCGTCGACGACCGCGACGTCAACGAGGTAGTCGCCGGCCTTCTTGGCGAACGCGGCGTGCGCAGGGTCGTGCGTGACGCGACTGAGGTCACAGAAGAAGTCGACCACGCCGGCCACGCCGCAGCAGAGGCTCGGCGGCACGTAGGGCTTCTCGCCATCGGTTCCGGCCTTCTCGGCGTTGGCCGCGTAGTCGACGACGAATAGAGCGCCCTTGTTAGCCGCGTCGAGATAGCGCGTCTCACCCGTGATCGCATGCAGCAGCAAGAACAAACGACCAGTGCCCACTGGACCGTGGCACCAACCTCCCATGTAGATCTTCGGGCTGCGGTCCGAATGCGCCCACTTGAGCCCTTCCCCGTCGACCACCGCGTTCTCGAGCAGCCACTCGGCGCCGCCCTTGGCGGCTTGCAGCAGTTCTTGATCCCCGGTCACGGCAGCGATGCGCGCCAGCGCGTAGGCGACTCCTGCAGTGCCGTGACTGAAGTTGGGCATGTGGATCTTCATCGATCCCATGCTGAGCACCCAGATCGGCAACTTGCGTGTCTCGTCAGCTTGCGACGGCACTTGCACGGCCTCCAGCAGCAGCCCGCGGCCAACGCGCCGCGCCGCGTCGACGAACCGTTCTGCCTTGCTCGCCTGCCCCAGCTCGAGCAGGTACAGCGCCGTGCCTGCACTGCCGTAGATGATGTCCGTTTGCTTGTCCCACGACAGCGTGCCTTCTTCGTCGCGCGCACGCGCCAGCAACGCATCGCCGACCTCGACGGCTGTCGCGAGCGCTTCGGCGTCACCGCGCAACGCATGCCGCACCAAGAACGCCTGCCCGACGCCGGCATCGCCCGTGTAGAGACCGGTCACGCCCATCGCGGTGTTCCGGGCCCACGACGTTCTGCCGCGGCTGTCGACGCGGCGTGCGTTGCGCAGACCCTTGGCGGTGCGGTCGGCAAGCTCGCGCGCGGTGGCGTCGTCGAGCACGGCGGCCGCGTTCTCGAGAAAGATCATCACGCCAGCGGTGCCGCCATAGACGTTGGTCTGCGGCACCTTCTTGTCGCCCTCACTCGCGGGAAACAACACCGCGCCATCGACGCCCGGCACGGGCACGGCCTGCCGGCCGAGCCACGCAACTGCACCGCGCACGGTGTCGCGCAGCGGATCGACCGGGGTCGAGGCCTGAGCCGAAAGCAGCGAAGAACCGACGAGGGCCGCAACCGCAAAGGGAACGTGATGATGCATTGCTCTCCAGAGGAGCCGACACGGCTCCGGGTCGAGTATTGGGTCGAGTATCACACCGCGGCCCGCGTTCTGCGAGCAATCCGCAGCCCGCACAGT
>JBDSBS010000447.1:0-3844 GCA_039921435.1 Planctomycetota bacterium
CGACCGCGCGATGCCGCCGCCGCCGGTTCCGCCGGGGCCGCGGAACGACGTGCCCGTCGTCGAGCCGGGGCAGAATCGTCAGCTTGCCTCGTGGCGGCTGTTCCGTCAGGCCAGCGTGCCCGGCAGCGGTGTGAGGCGCCTGGCTCTCGACGGCTACGCGGTGCTCGCGTTTGCCCATCGCGGCAACGTCGTCTTTGCGCTGCACGTCGACGGGTAGCAGCGCGCGGTCGCGGACCGTTCCGTGGCTTGCGGCGTTGCGGCCTTGTTCCTGGAGGCGTGAATGCCGCGGGGTATGGTTGCGACGACCCTTCTGCTGCATGACCACGCCGTGATCAACCAAAGCCTCGATCGATGAGCGGCGCATCCAGCCTGCGTTTCTTGCTGGCGCTGATGCTCGCCACAGCACTCGGTGCGATCTGCGTGCGACTCGCGTGGCTCGGCGACGACGCCTACATCACGCTGCGCTCGGTCGAGAATTGGGTCTCCGGCAATGGCCTGAGATGGAACGCGATGGACCGCGTGCAGATCAACACGCACCCGCTGTGGATGATGGTCCTGGCAACGGGGCGATGGTTCAGCGGGGAGGTGTACTTCACGACGATCGCGATCGGCCTTGCGGCGTCGTGGGTGGCGATCATGTGGCTGCTGTTGCGCGCGGGTTCGATCCCCGCCATGGTCGCCACGGCCGTGCTGTTGGCGTCGGCGCGTGCGTTTGGCGAGTATGCGACGTCGGGACTCGAGCCGCCGCTCACGTACTTGTTGCTCGTTGCGTTCGTCGCGGTGCTCGGCGGCAACGACGAACCGAAGCGGCGGTTCGTGCGCGCGGCCACGCTGGCGACCTTGATAGTGCTCAACCGCATCGACCTCGCCCTGCTAGTTGCGCCCGCCGTGTTTTCGACCCTGCGCGGTGTGCCGCGGCGCACTGTGCTGAAGGGCGGTCTGCTCGCGGCATCGCCGGGGCTCGCCTGGCTGGCGTTTGCGGGCTTCTTCTATGGCTCTCCGCTGCCCGTGGTCGCGCACGCCAAGGCCTTCGGCGCGGGCATCCCGGCCATGGAAGTGGCGGCGCAGGGCCTCTACTACGTCTGGCACACGGCGGTCGACGATCCAGTGCTGTTCGCGGTGACGATTGGCGGGCTCGCACTCGGTCTCGCCGAACGCCGCTCGCGCTGGTTCGCAATCGGGGGGCTGCTCTACCTGGGCTACGTCGTCAAGGTCGGCGGCGACTTCATGGAGGGGCGCTTCTTCCTGCCCCCGTTCGTCGTCGCCATCGCGGTGCTCGGGCCGCGTCTGGCGCGCGCTCGGCCGCGCACGGCATGGGTCGTCGTCGCCGTCGCGATCGTGCTGCTCGCGACGCGTGGAGTGCCCGCGTGGTTGCGTTCGCCCTCGAGTGAAACGCAGCCGACGATGGCGGAGATCGAAGCCGAGCACGGCATCGTCGACGAACGGCGCATGCACTACGGACAGCTCGGGCTCCTCGCGCCTGGCCGGTCGATCCCGCGCTTTGGTGCGCTCGAGGAGTTTGCCTGGCCCGAAGGGCGCCGGCAGCGCTGGTTCTTGCTGAACGGCTCGGTCGGCACCGCGGGGTTTGGCGCGGGGCTGCGCGGGCACCTGGTCGATCCGATCCTGTGCGATCCGCTGCTGGCGCGGTTGCCGGCGCGCGATCCGACGCGCTGGCGCATCGGGCACGTGTTGCGGCGCATTCCCGAGGGCTACTACGAGACGCTCGCGAGCGGCGAGAACCGTCTGCGGCATGCAGGGCTGCGTCGCTACTACGAGGCGCTGCGCACGCTGACGCAGGGGCCATTGTTCGGTCGAGAACGGCTCGAGACGCTCGCGCGCATGGCGGTCGGGGCGTTCGACTCGGATTTGCGCACGTTCGTCGACGAAGAGTACTTCACGCCGCCGCGTGTGCCGGTGTCCATTGGGGCGCTGCCAGCCGAACTGCCGCTCGGCGTCTACTGGTTTGACGAACCACAGCTGCAACTCGCCTACGAAGGTGGTCTCGAAGTGCATCTGGCGTCGCCGCAGAACGCGAGGTCGCTGCGCGTGCAGGCGATGGGCATGTGTCAGTTCCGGTTCCGCTTCGTGCAAGAAGGTGTGGCGCGCGGCGAGGCGATGGGCGCGCCGCTGCCACCACCGGCCCACCTAGGCGGACTGCGCGCGGTCGCTGGGCTGCGCGTCGAGATGGTCGCCGTGCCCGAAACGGTGGGCGACTACGACACGCTGTGGATCGACGTCGTCGAGACGAGCAACTCCGACAAGGCGACGGGGCCGGCGGCGATCGGCGCGGTCACCTTCGGTGGGTGAAGCGGCTGGCTGGACGGATGGCTGAACGGATGGCTGAACGGATGGCAGCTACACTGACCGTCACTGGCGACGAATGCGCAGCGGTGCACTGACCGGCACGTCACCGAGCCGTTCGCCGGCGCGCCAGTCGGGCACGCGCCGCAGCTTCAAGAACACATCGCGGTCGGTTGGCAGCAGGCTCCACGCAGCGGCGGGCACCACCGCTTCGCCGCCCTGTAGCACGATGAGGCCGTGGCTCCATTCGTAGCTCGCCAGCCAGACGCGGTTGTGCTCGTCGTAGGCGTAGAGCGTGTAGTGCTTCGCCGCGTCATCGTTCGCGACGGACCAACGCAGAGTGGGCGGGGCCTTCGTCGTGGTGCCTGGCGCGGGCTCCAGCCATGTGATCGATGTGCGGGTGCCGACCTCGACGATGTCGCCGACGAGCGAGGCGAGGTGCGCCGGTGCAGGTGCGAGTGCGGGGTCGAACGCGGGCATGAACCACGCCAACAGCACGACGCCAGCAGTCAGCGGGGGCAGCGTTCGAAGCCACGCACTGCAGCGCGAGATGTGGAGCATCTCGGTGATACGCACCAGGCCCGCGGCGAGCAACACGGCGGCGGGGCCGATCGCGGGGAACAGGAGTCGGCCCTGCGGCTGCGGCACCTTGAGGTTGAAGTGTGCAGTGCCGGCGAACACCAACACGCACGCCGCGAGCAGCAGCCACATGGGCTGCGGTTTTGGCACCGCTCGTTCGCACGCGAGCCGCGCGAGTCCGATCAAGGCCAGCAGAGTGAATGCTGCGCCGCCCCAGTAAAGGACCGGGTGCGGCGGCAGCGAGAACCAGCCAAAGCAGCCGAGCAGCGAGGCAAACACGTTCGGCAGGAACATGTTCCAGAAGTAGGGCCACACGTAGGCGTCGGCGATGCCCGGGAACGAGGCGTCATGGACCTGCATCGCGAGCGGGTCGCCGTAGAGCTGCAGGTTGCGCACGAACCACCAGCCGCTGATCGCAGTTGCTGTGACGAAGGCCGTGCCCACGAGCTGCAGGGCACGCCGGCTGCGGCCCGCTCGCACTTCTCGCGCACCGACGACGGCGAACGTGATGGCGGCCAGCGGTGCGAGGAACAGCGTCGTGAGCTTCGTCAGCAACGCGAGTCCGAGCAGCAGGCCGATCGCCATGGCAGAGCGCAGCGTCGGCGCGTCGCTGCGCGACAAGCGAACGAGCGCGAGCAGCGTCGCCGTCGCCAGCAGCGTGGCGAGATCGTCGCTGTTGAGCACTCCGTGCAAGAACGACCACATCGGCAGGCAGCTCACGAGCAGCACGGCGGTGTCGGCGATGCGCGGCCGTTCGGGGCAGCAGGCGCGGCCGAGCGCGTGCATGCACAGCAGCGAGAGCAGGCCCATGACGACGGAGATAAGCCGCAGGTCGATCAGCGCCCACGCCGCCTTGGCGCGCGGCGGTCGTTCGTCGCCGCCGTGCACGAAGTGAAGGTGTCGGCCCGCTTCGTCGGGCTGGCCGAAGTGCTCGTTGACGATGGGCCCGAACACCGTGTCCGCG
>JBDSBS010000448.1:0-2880 GCA_039921435.1 Planctomycetota bacterium
TCGCGCGTGTGCCAGATCCACAGCAACGTCATGGCTCGCCTCAAGGCGCAGCTCGACCGCGCCCAAAACAGCACGAACTGAGCAGCCCAACCGAGCAGCCCAACCGAGCAGCCCAACCGGGCAGCCCTGACTGCCTCGCCGACAAAGGCGCCCGCACCGGGCAGCAACCGCCGGTGCCACCGTCATTGTCACCGTGGACCCTCGCCACACCTTCGTGGAACTGTTGAATCTCGGTGTTCGCTGCGGCCGATACTCGAAGCGGACCGAGCGATGCACCAAGGAGCAGCACCATGGCCAAGAACGTACTGATCGTCGACGACTCCGCGACGATGCGGAAGATGATCATGCGCGGCCTGCGCCAGGCCGGCATGGAGCAAGCCGAGTTCAAGGAAGCAGGCGATGGCGTCGAAGGGCTCGCCGCCTTGAGCACCGGCACGTTCGACCTGATCCTCTCCGACGTGAACATGCCCAACATGAACGGACTCGACTTCGTCAAAGCAGTGTGCGAGAAGCTCAGCGCGCCGCCGCCGATCGTCATGATCACGACGGAAGGCAGTGAGGACGTGATGGGCGAAGCGATGCGCAGCGGCGCGAAGGGCTATCTGCGGAAGCCGTTCACGTCCGAGAAGATCAAGAAGGTCATGGGCCCCTTCTTCGAATAGAGGCCCTTCTTGGCATCGAACACCACGCGAGCAAGCTGAGCGGCAGACGGGCATGGCGGCGTCCACCATCAAGCAAGGAACGGCAAAGGAGCTTCGGCGGCTTTTCGCGATCCTGACCAACTCGATCGGGGAGACCTTGGGGTCGTTGGTCGGGCGCGAGATCGTCGTGCGCCCCGGTGATGCGCAAATCGGCGAGGTCGAGGCGTTCGTCGCTTCGCTGCCGCGGTCGTGCGCCGTCGCGCGAGGGGCAATGGACAAGGACTTCATCGGCAAGAACCTGTGCACGGTGTTCGAAGTCCAAGACGCCGTCGCAATGGCTGGCTTGCTCATGATGATGCCCGATGACGTCATCGCCGAACGCCGAACGGCAGGCACGATGGGGGCCGAGGACGACGAAGCGTTCGGCGAACTCGGCAACGTCTTGTTTTCGGGCTTCGGCAACGTGCTGCGGGACGCTGTCGGCAACATCGACGTGCGCCTGCAGGATCGTGGGGTCGTGAAGCCAGGTGTCGACGAGAAAGCACTGCTCGGCACGGAACCGCTGCTCGCGTTCGGCTTCCGCATGAAGGTCGGGGAATACCCCGAATCACAGGGCTATCTGGTGATCGATCGCACCACGGCGGAGGCCTGGAACAAGAGGCCGCTCGAGATCGTCGAGGACAGCGAAGCCTCGGGCAGGAGCACCAACCGACTCGCCGCCCAACGGAAAGCCGACGAGGACGGGCTCGAAGGCATTCCGGCGGCACCGATCCGCGGCGTGCTGTCGTCGTTCGTCATGCAGCCCGAGGTGATGCGCCCGCTGCGCCGCAGTTGCCGGCGCGTCGGCCTCGAACTGCGCCGCCATGGCCGCGGCGAGATTCCCAATCCTGCGGCGCACAAGAACGAGATCGTGTTGCTCGACGTGCCAGCCGGCGAAGACCGCCGCTTCGACTGGTGCCGCCGCATCAAGGAACTGTCGAACTCGACCAGGGTCGTGCTGCTGATCCACCATCCTTCGCGGCAGCGCGTGACACAGGCCTTCCTGTCGCACGCCGACGCGATCCTGGGCTTTCCTTGCCAGGAGATGGAGCTGTCGCAGAAGCTCAGTTCGATGCTGGCGGAGCCGCCGCCGGAAGAGCCGCCGAAGGCGTGAAGTTCAGCGCTACAGCCAGCCTTCGAATTCCCGAAGAACCTTGTCGAGCGACGGCGAACGCGTGCGCGCGAGATCGAGGTCGAAGACGGCGGCGAACGCAGCTTGATCAACCGTCGGGCTATGGCGCCTTCCCATGCGCTCACCGAGCCAGCCCTTGGCATCGCGCACGGTTTCTGGCTCGCTCGGCGCCGACAAGTCCGGAGCCAACCCACGCCTGCCGGCAATCGACTGCGCGGCGGCCAGGAACCAGGCCTCGAACTCACGATTTGCAATCACGACGCTGATGAGCCGGTCGGCGCGCGCGGCTCGGCCCCAACCCAGCAGGCGCGGCCCAAGATCGGCGGGGCAATCGTCGTCGGCGTCGAGCAGAAACAGGATCCCGCCGTCCGTGCCGCCTTGCTTGGCCGCCAGCTGCACGGCCTTGGCGAGTTCGGTTTGCTGAACCAGCTTGCCGCGAGGGAGCCGGATCGGCGGCCGAACGCGAATCGAGAGACCATGTCGATCCGCAAGCCGTCGCAGCAACACGGGCACCGCCTCGATCTCGCCCTTGCCTTCGACGATGCGGCGACGTTCACCCCTCTGCTCCGCCCTCGAACAGTTCGAGCTGACGAGGCTGACTCAGCGCCGGGTCGGGCCGCAATTGCCCCATGCGCAGCAACTCACCTGCCGTGTAGAGGTGCTCTCGCAACGTCTCTCTGCCGGCGGCATCGAGCGGCCCGAGCCGCGTCTCGTTGGACTCGGCGAGTACGGCAAGGATGGCGCCGTCCGGCACCTCAGGGTCGTCCAGCAGTTCGGGGCTGTGACTCGTGACCACGACCTGCGTGCGTTCGGCGGCGTCGCGCAGGCCATCGGTGAGCACGCCAATGGCCGCCGGGTGGAGCGCGGTCTCGGGCTCCTCGATCCCGATCAAGGGCATCGCGGCACCGTTGCCGACCTGGTGCAATGCCAGCAGGATGCCGAGCGCCCGTACCGTTCCGTCCGACACGTTGTTGGCAGAGAACCGCGGGTGGTCGGCGCCCTGAACCTCCTGCCTGAACGACGGTCTCCTTGTGACCAAGGGTCTTGTGTCGCACGCCAGTGACGCCC
>JBDSBS010000449.1:0-4616 GCA_039921435.1 Planctomycetota bacterium
TCGATCGGCAGCTGGAACTGGCACGCGAGTGGCATGCACGCGGCGGCTACTTCGAGACCGTGGCGGGCTTCGTCTTCGGCGAGCAGGCGACCCCCGACGACCGCACGCAGCTCGAGGCGTTCGTCGCCGAGCACGGCGATACCGACGGCGGCTGGGACGTGATCCACGAACTCGACGCGCTGGGCCGCATCGGCGATCCGCGTTCGGCGCCGCTGTTGGTCGAGGTCGCCGCGACGGCGACCTACAGCCACGCCCGGCGCCGCGCGTTGCACGCCCTGACCGGCATGCTGCAGGTACCAGCGGCAGTCGCAGCGCTGCACGAAGCGCTGTGGGACAGTGAGGACGAGGCCGCCGCCGAAGGCTGCTCGTTCCTGCCGTCGCCCAACGGCGAGGCCCGCGGGCGGATCGGCGCCCTGGCCGAGCATGCGCTGGCGGCGGCGGAACTGCGACTGCGCGCTGCTCGCCGCCTTCGGCGAGAGGGAGCAACGGCCCCGAGCCGGAGCCACTGAAGCACCCGGCGCCCTAGCCCCTCTAACCCCTTGCCGGCGCCAACGTCGGCGCCTCGGTCGGCAACTTCGACATCTCCCCCTTCCCCCACATTCGGCACCATCCACAGACCCAGCGGGTCTTCACCGGCCCGCCGCGGGCGCCAGCACTCGGGTTCGTCGTCGAGGGCCACTCGCGCATCTTCGCTCAGTGGTGTCGTCAACCCTCGATCGATGCCAGGATCTCTTGTGCGCACGCATGAGCAACCTCGAAGTACTCGGTTGGTGGTTCCACGAGCGCGCGCCCGATGGCTACCCGAGGCCGCAGCGGTTGGTCTCACCATGGGATCCCGGCGAGCGCGCGGCGGTGTTGGACTACCTGCGCGCCGGCAAGACGTTGGTTTCCTACCCGACGTCCTCCTACTGCCGGTTCGCGTGCGGGGAACGCGACCTGGGCCACCGCGATCTGACCGACGGCACCTTCGTCTGGCCAGATGGTCTTTCCCACTACATCAACCGCCACGAGGTGCGGCTGCCGCCGCGTTTCGTCGCACACGTGTTGTCGCGCAACGCTGTGATCGCACCATTCGAGCCTCCCGAACCTTGCTTCGGCCTGTTCGACAAAGCACCCTGGTTGGCGTGGGCCCGCGCCGAGGGCGCGTGCCTCGACCTCGCCGGCTGGGAGGTCCCCACCAGGGACGCTGCCCGCCGCATCACCGCCGAACTACGCACCGTCGACCACGACTTCCTCGCGCTGTGCCGCGGTGACACGCGGCAGGTCGTGCTGGGATTCGACGATGGTTCGCTCGACGTGCGCCAGTTGACGGCGAACGGGCATGCTCCGCGTCACCTGGCCGGTTGGCATGTCTGGCCCGTCTTGAGCTGAGCTGAGCTGGGGCCATGACCGCAGGCCTGGGGCAGGCCAAGTGGCACGATGAGCCCACAGCACTCCACTTAGGGCGACATGCCCGCGGCGCAGCGTATGCGAGCCAATTGCATTCGTTCGCGAAACGCGCCGTTTGGCGACGCTGCCGGCCGTCGCGAAGCAGTACGGTGAGGCAAATGACAAAGACCATCAGCACCGAAAAGCTGCGCCATCTGCGCAAGAGCTCCGAAGGGTTCCTCCTGATCGACGTGCTCCCGAAGGAGAGCTTCGACAAGGACCACATCCCCGGCGCGCGCAACGTGCCTCTCGACACCGCGGATTTCTCGGCGGCGGTGGCCCACACGGCCTCCGGCAGCAAGGCCCGCAAGATCGTGCTCTACTGCAGTGGCCCGGAATGCGACGCATCGACGGAGGCGGCCAAGCTGTTGATGGCCGGCGGCTTCACCAACATCGTCGAATACGAGGGGGGCATGTCGGAGTGGAATCTGCGCAAGCAGCAGAAAGCCAAGGTCCAGCAGGACTGACGCCTTGCGGCCATGACCGCACCACGAAAGCGTGCCGCGCCAGAGGCCCTCCCTTCGAACTGCGGTTCGGGGGCTGTGGGGACAGTCGCAGAGGACTCCCCGTTCCGCGTTCGTTCTTCCCGTCGACGGACCTGTTGACTGCCCGCCGAAGGTCCTGAAGCAGTTGGTTGCTGCGCCGACGCGGTCGCGGCACCAGCGGCGATCGGGCGCTCCATCGACACCTGCGGCTCCAGCGCTGGAGCGGCAGCCAGGCCTTGTTTGCAGGAAGCGTCGGCACGTCAACTAGTTGGCATTTGGGACGAGTCAGCGGCGTTCCTGGCAAGGCGCGCGGACACAGTCGAATTGACGATTCGATCGAGGCAGCGCAACGCAGCCAGGGAGCATCGGCTCTTGCACAGCGAACGTCGCGATCCGTTCGGTCGGCGCCGCGGCAGCGCCGAGCTACGCGCCCCGTACCGGCCCCTGCCCCTTCTTCCGCATGAACCACAGTGCGTCCTCGGCGTACTGCTGGTACTTCGGGTCCCGCAGCAGCCGCGTGTCGCGCCAAACCATGTACGGCAGCAACAACCGCCAGACCCCGCGCACGAACTTCGACTTCATGAACACGTAGAACGCGTTCGTGGCGTGGCTCGAAAAGTAGTGATAGAAGTGCCGCTCGATCACGTCGAACTTGCTGCTGAAGAAGTCGTCGAGGTGGATGTGCTCGCCGAAGAACTGCTTGCCGGCCGGGCTCTCGTGGCGCAGGTTCATGTCGTCGCCCTCGACCGGCGGCGGCGTGCCGTCGAGCGACGTCGTGCCCGTCACTTCGTAGTAGAACTCGAAGTCGAAGCGCTTGCTGAGGAAGCGGTTCTTGGCGCAGCGCAGCAGGAACGCGCGCACCTCGGGCGCCATGCCCTCGTAGTTGGGCTCGACGAACAGCATGAGCCCATCGGGCTTCATGTGGTGCTGCACGATGTGGTCGAGCGCCTTCTCGAACTGGGGGAAGTGGTGCAGGCTGCCGTGCGACGTCAGCAGGTCGACGGGCTCCGCCGGCTTCCAATCCATGACGTCGCCAGCGACGAACTCGCAGAGGTGCGCGACGCCCTGTTCCTTCGCCATGCGTTTGGCGGTCTCGATCTTCTTCGGCGACAGGTCGATGCCGATGCTGCGGATGCCGCGCTTGGCCGTCGCGTGGCAGAGCCAGCCGTTGCCGCAGCCGATGTCGACGAGGCTCTTGATGCGATTCTTGTTGGCATCGAGCAGACGCAGCAGCGTCTTCACGCGCGGCCGGATGATGCGCTCGGCGATCTCCGGCACGAAGCGCCAGTCGTGCGGCCGCGCGAAGAGCTTCTCGATGTGGTCTTCCTGCAAATCCCAGAACCGGGCCTCGGCATCGAGCAGCTTCTTGTTCGGATCGGGTTCGCTCACGCGGGTGCTGGCCCGCAGTGCGCTACGGGAAGGCGGGCGAGCCTAACCATGCTCGGTGGCCAGTCAAGCGAGCGGTCGCTCGGCTCGCTCGGCTCGCTCGGCTCGCTCCTCTGCCGAGGACTGGGATCACGCTGGCCGCGGCAACGCCTCGTCGAGGCGGAGCAGCCAACCGTGCACCGCATCGATCGTGCGCGGTAGGGTCGATGTGCCCGCCGTGAGACCGACGACTCGCCGCGTCGCGAACCACTCGGGCCGCAGTTCACGCACACTCTCGATGTGCAGTGTGGGAACCAAGCACTGTTCGGAACGCAGCACGAGCTGGCGCGTGTTGTTCGAGTCGCGACCGCCGACGACCACCAGTGCGTCGATGCGCGGCAGCAGCGCCTCGAGCGCCGCCACCCGCGCCTTGGTCGGATTGCAGATGGTGTCGATGGTCCGCACATCGGCATGCGGATTGGCCGTCCGGATTGCCTCGATGATCGTCTCGGCGGTGTCCACCTGGGTGGTCGTCTGGCAGACCACACCGAGCCTCCGTTCGGGCCAAGTCGCGATGTCGCCGAGCCCACCTACCACGATGGCAGAGTCCAGGTCTTCGACGATGCCGCGCACCTCGACGTGCTCGGCGCGGCCCACGACGACCACGCGGCGGCCGTCGGCTGCGAGCTCCTGCGCGGCGGCGTGGGCCTTCTGCACGAGCGGGCACGTGGTATCGAGCAGGGTCTTGCCGGCGTTGGCGAGACGTTCCCGTTCGCGCTGACTGATGCCGTGTGCGGTCACGAGCACGACCGGGGTCTCCGGCACCGAGCGCGCCGCCTCGGGCGACTGCCGGAAGCCGCGACGGTCGAGCATCGACAGCACTTCGCCGTTGTGCACGAGCTCGCCGTGGATGGTCACCTGCGTGGGGTCCTGCACCTTCGCCAGCGCGGCGAGCGCATCGCGAACACCAAAACACATGCCCATCGCGTCCGCGCGCAGAATCTGCATCGTTGTGCTCCCGCCGTGTGAGTGGCCTCGAAGACATGGCCGATACTTGGCATTGCAAAGTATTCGGCTATGCCGAGCTTGTCAAGCCTGCGCGGCCACGCAAGCGATCTGGTAATGCACTGCTGCATGCGCTCACGACTCCGGACCTGGCTGCCACTGCTTGCGCTGGCCAATGCCATCAGGGGCACATCGCGTTGGCGTCGGAGCCGGGGGCCGGTGCCACGTTGACGGTCACGCTGCCGCGCATTGCCTGACCCGCCGCTCGTCGGTCGCCGCGAAGTAGTCATGGCAGCGGCGATGCCTAGCGATCGCTGCCCAGCGGACCCGCCG
>JBDSBS010000450.1:0-3913 GCA_039921435.1 Planctomycetota bacterium
GGCGCTGGCGTACTACGAGACGATCTTCGATTCCGAACTGCTCGGGAGCGAGGTGGACGCAATCATCGAGTTACCCGCTGGCAGACTGCGTCTCGACGCGCGCGGAACGGACTTCGTGCCCAACGGACTGCACTTCGTGGTCCCGGATCTGGCGGTCCTGCACGATCGTCTGCGCGAGCGCGGCTGTGTCGCAGAAGGGGACGCCCTGGCCGTGCGAATCGACGGTGGCAGCGACTTCTCGGCAACCGACCAAGACGGCAATCGCCTGACGTTCGTTGCCGCAGCATGCGCCCGATAGAACCGCGCCGATCCGAAGGTATCCTTTTGCGCCCGCATGTTTCGCAATCGGACCGTTTCGCTCGTCATCCCTGCCTACAACGAGGAGGAGACGATCCGTCAGGTCGTGGAGGAGTTCCGCCAGGAACCGCACCTCGACGAACTCATCGTCGTCGACAACAACTGCAAGGACCGCACGGCGGCGATCGCGGCCGAGGCCGGAGCCACGGTCATCGCCGAGAGCCGCCCTGGGTATGGCTCGGCGCTGATGGCCGGCATGAACGCGGCGAAGGGCGAGCTGCTCGTGCTCGTCGAGGCCGATGGCAGCTTTCGCGCGCGCGACGTCGAAAAGCTGCTCGTGTATCTCGACGATGCCGACATGGTGATGGGCACGCGCACGACGCGGCAGATGCTCGAGCAGGGCGCCAACATGCGTTTCCTGCTGCGCTGGGGCAACGTCTTCATGGCGAAGTTCCTGCAGCTCTGCTGGCTGCGCCCGGCCGAACCCCGCTTCACCGACGTCGGCTGCACCTACCGCGCGTTGTCGCGCGAGACGTTCGGTAAGATCCGCCACCGGCTGTCGCAAACCGGCCCCGCCTTCTCGCCCGAAATGATGTGCGCCGCACTACAGGAACGCTGCCGGGTCATCGAGATCCCCGTCACGTATGCACGGCGCCTCGGTGGCGAGTCGAAGCACTCCGACACCTTCTCTCGGCAGGCGCGCACCGCCCTGAAGATGTTCCGCACGATCTGCCGCAAGCGCTTCCTCGAGCGCGGCGCACCGATCCAGCCCAGCAGCAAGAACCGCTAGGCCATGCAATCACCGTCATCCGGTCATGCGTCGGTGCCCGCGAGCGAGGCGATCGCGACCGCGGCTCCAGTCACGCACTGCCAGCTCTGCGGCAGCGACCAGCGCACCGTGAAGTTTCCCGACGGCAAGTTCCAGGTCGTGACGTGCAGCGTCTGCGGACTCGTCTACGTGACGCCGCGGCTGCAGGGCCAGGCCCTGCTCGACGTCTACGGCGATGGCTACTGGAAGAGTGACAACCCGAAGGTTCGCGGCTACGCCGACTATGCGCGCGAGTCCAAGCTCTACCTGAAGACGTTCCAAAAGCGCATGGCGCTCGTACAGCACTGGTTGCCACAGCAGGCGCGCATCCTCGACGTCGGCTGCGCCGCCGGCTACTTCCTGCGCGTGGCGCAACAGCACGGACACGACGTGCACGGGGTCGAACTGTCGCCGGCGATCGCCCACGAGGCCATAGCGGCGCTGGGCCAAGAACGCATCCACATCGGAACGCTCGACGCCGCCGGCGCGGCGATGAACTACCAGCCGCAGTCGTTCGACCTCGTCACGATGTGGGACGTGATCGAACACCTCCCGCACCCGCAGGACGTGCTGCACCGGATCCGAACTCTGGTCAAGCCGGGCGGCCGCGTGCTGCTCGAGACGCAGAACGTCGCGTCGCGCTGGGCGCGCCTGCTGGGCCGCCGCTGGCACCACTACAAACACGACGAGCACCTCTACCACTTCACGCCGGCGACGATCGAGCGACTGCTCTCTGACTGCGGCTTCCGCGTGCTCGAGATCGGCTCCGCCTACGCCGGCAAGTACGTGTCGTTCGCGTTCTTGTCGGAGCGAGCCGAAAGGCTTGGTCGCATCCCGGGCCTGCTGGCGAAGCCACTCGGGCTACTCCAGGGCTTCCACGTCTACGTGAACCCTCACGACGAACTCATCGTCATCGCGGAGCCGCGGTAGGGCTGGCCAATTCGGCCCAAGACCCTACCCGCCCTACTTCTTGTCGTCGGCCTTCTTGTCGTCAGCCTTCTTGTCGTCAGCCTTCTTGTCCTCGGCCTTCTGCGGCACGTCCGGGACCTTCTGCGTGCCGACCGCAGTCTTGAACTCGTAGCGCTTCTCGAGCGCCTCGTGAGTGAAGGCCTGCCGGTAGGCGACCATCGCCTGCAAGTCGGCGAAGCTGAACATGCCGTTGCCGGTGCGCAGCATCTCGAAGTCGCGCCGCGTCACGTCGTCGTTCACCATCGGCTCGACCTTTGCGCACACCGCGGCGTAGTACCGACGCGCCGTCGGGTCCGCGAGCACCCCCGTGCTCTCGCCGTCCTTGAGCTCGGAGTGGCTGCGGAACAAGAAAACGACCGCCGGGTCATACGCCTTGTCGAAGCGCGACTTGCGCTGCAGGTCGCGCTGGTACGGCCCAACGTCCGCAACGGTCCAACCGGCCTCTGCGGCAGCGGCGTCGAGCACGTCCTTGTAGTGCTTCTTCGCTTCGTCGGCGATCTCGGTGTCGATCGCCTTCTGGATCTCGGTCTCGAACTCCTTGCGCTTGCTCTCGCTCGCCGCGAGTTGTGCCTTGTAGCCATCCAACGCGGCCTGATACGCGGCCTTTGGCTGGCTGCCGAGGTTGGGCTTCGCCAGCACCTTCTCCGCGTCGGCGATGCTCGCCTCGGTCTTGGTCCGCCACTCGGTGAGCTTCTCGTCGATGCGACTCTCGCGCTTGCCTTCGATCTCCGTCACCTTCTCGGGCATCTTCTCTTTGGCGAGACGCAGCAGCGCGTCCTCCATGGTCTTCTTCTTCGCTTCGGCCTGGGTCTTGGCCTGCTCGCTCCAGTAGGCACCCGCGACCAGGGGCTTCAGCGTCTCCCACGGCTTCAGCGGCCGCGGTTCGACTTCGGTGGCCTGGAAGACGACAACGGCTTTCGTCGTGCGTCCCGGCGCGAAGCCGAGGTCGCCCTTGTTCTGCATCTGCGTGCCGCGCATCGACTGAGCCCACTGGCCGAGGTCCAGCCCCAGCGCGTCGAGGTCCTTGAGGTCCTCGGCAGTCTTGAGGGCCTCCATCGCCTTCTGCACGAAGCCCTGCTTGCCTTGCGTGACTTCGGTGAAGGCCTTCGGGAAGTCGAACGACACACGCGCCTCCTTGAGGGCTGTCTCGGCGGTCGTGACGGCCAACTTCTTGGCTTCGACGGCGAGCTCCTGATCGCGCAGCTGTTCCTTGAGGGCCTGGTCGTCGGGCTTGTCGGTGAGCTGGTTCTTGAGCTCCGCCAAGTGCCCTTCGAACGTACCGCGCTCGCTCTGGGTGGCGGCCAGCTCATCGTTGGCCGGCTTCATGACCTCGACCTGCTTCTCGCGCACTTTGGCGAGCACGTGATTCATGACCTGCTCGGCCTGGACCAAGCGCGTCAAGACCAACTTGACGTCCGGATCTTCGAACGGCTTGAACTCACCCGCGACCTCGGTCTTGAAGCGCGCCGCCTTCTCTTGTTCGTACTGGTTCTTGAGCTGGTCGTCGCCGACCGCAAAGTCCTTGAGCACGTCTTCCTTCCACTGCTCCGGATCGAACTGCCCCAGGGCGAGCAGCAAGGCGCCAAACCGAAGCTGCGCGCGCGGCAGGTCGAACGCACTCATGCGATTCTTCTCGCCGTCGTTCTTGCCGTCGAGCCACTTGCGCAAATCTTCGTCGGTCAGCGTGCTGGCTGCCAGCAACTGCTCGTCGAGCGCCTTCTCGTCGAACGAAGCCACGCGCAGGGTGATCTTCTCGCGCTCGTTCGTCACCTGTTGCATGACCTTCGCATCGGAAGTGTCGAGCGCCAGGGTCTGCAGCGACACCAGAGTGCCGATGCG
>JBDSBS010000451.1:0-23678 GCA_039921435.1 Planctomycetota bacterium
CATGGGAACGTGCATGCGCGGACCTCGGCGCCGACGTCGATCCCGCGGTGCGCCGCGCCAACCTGCTCGTCGAAGGGGTCGACCTGGCCAAGTGCATCGGCGGCGTTCTGCAGGTGGGCAAGATCGTCATCGACGTGCTCGGCGAGACCCGGCCTTGCGAACTCCTCGAAGGTCCGGGGCGCGTGGGGCTCTGTGCGACGCTGCGCAGAGAACACCGCGGCGGCGTCTATGGCGCCGTTCGCACTGGCGGCGACGTGTGCGTCGGCGACGATTGTGTCGCGGTCCCCGCACGGTGAGCAAGCGGTCGTTGGCGTGGCGCCGGCTCGCTGCGTTCGGCATCGACTGGTGCCTGATCGCTGTCTGGGGCACAGCTCTCTTCGGGGTCGTGCTGCTGTTCGCGCGCGGCGACTTGCCGCGCCCTTCGGGACCGTGGGTGGGTCAGGGCATCGGCTTCGTCGCCATGACCGTCCCTGTGCTGCTCTACGGCGCGCTCATGGAGAGCAGCACCTGGCGCGGAACGATCGGCAAGCGCTGCATGAGCCTGCAAGTTGTCGGCGCCGACGGGGGCCAGGTCTCGCGCGGTCGCGCCGCGCTGCGCAATGTCGTCAAGTTCACGCCTTGGGAATGTGGCCACACGGTCGCACACCAGGCCGTCTTCGCTGGCGAGCACATGCCACCGCTATGGGTGTCGCTGCTGGCCATCGCTGCGTGCCTCATGCCGATCTGGTGGATCGGCACTATCGTCGTGCGCGGCGCGGCACCGTACGACCTCTGGAGCGCTACGAACGTCGAGATGAAATAGGGCTACAGCTCGACGCGCCCCGGTACCGAACCCGCTCGTCGCTCACCCGCCAATGATGGCCTCGGCGGTATCGGAGACGACGGCGCCGAATGTGTTGCCGGCGGCCGGGTCGAAGACGAAGGCCTGGTTGTAGAAGTGCAGGCGGAGCAACGCTGGTTGGTATGGGATCGCGAATTGAAACAGTGCCTCGCCATTCGTGCGCTACTGCATCGTCACCGACGGCGCGTTGCCGCCAAACGCGATGCCGCCCGTCGTGACGAGCACACTCTGGAACGCGATGGGCACGCCGACGAGGCCTGCTTGCACCGGTAGCGCCAGGTCGATCGCGGCGTAGCCGCTGCTGCCGAAGACCTGCAGCGGCATCAGCGCCACCGTCGCCAGATCGAGCAGGAACGTGCCGCCGATACCGGGTGCCGAGAGACCCGGGCCGAGGCCAAGTGCTGTGACCGGCAACAGCAGCGCACCGTTGGGACCGTTCATGCCGATGCGCAGGTTGGTGCCGAGCACACCAGAGCCGAGCAGAGTCATCGCACCATCGCGCGCCGCGGCACGCAGCTCGAAGCCATCGATGCAGGCTTCTACTGTCGAGGCGAACAGATCCTGTGCGCGCACGCGCAGCACGACCTCTTGGGTCAGCGGTGCGGCCAGCGGCAGTTCGACACGCTGCCAGCTGTTTGTCGAAGTGCTGCGCGAGTACAACAACGACCAGTTGGCGCCGCCGTCGCGGCTCCACTGCACGAGCAGCGGATCGTCGCCTGAGCTCTCCGCGTACCAGAGGTCGAACGCGACGCTGACGGCCTCGAGGTGCGACAGGTCGAGCCTCGGCGAACGCAGGTCGGTGTAGCCGTCGTCGACGTCGTAGGTATTGGCGGTGGCGCCGGCGCGACCGTCGGTGACCTGACACCGCGAACCACCAGGCGTCGTCTGCACACCGGGTTGCATCGGCACACCCGACAAACTCGTCGCCTGCGGCGCACTGCGTTCCCAAAGGCCACCCGTGGCCGTGCCGAGGCTGGCGCGCGCGAAACCTCGGTCCTGTTCGAAGTCGTCGTCGATGCAGCGGCGCGGCGGCGCAACCGGCACGTCGAGCGCCTGGTCCTGCGTGCGGCCATCACCTGACAGACGCAGCCGCAGATGCGCGACGCTGCCGGCGAAGCCCGCGGGCACCGCGAACGTCAGCGGCATTGCCGTGTTGCTCGCATGCGCGAACGCGGCGACCGAGCCCAGTGCCATGACCCCGTTGCCGATGACGATCTGCGGATCGACGGCCAGCAGCTGCACCGTCAACGGTCCGGCCGCAGCACCGAGGTTCTCGACGTCGACCACCACTTGGCCAGACTCGCCTGGCTCGACGACGAGGTTGCCGTTCGCGCCAGGGCCTTCTGTGACGGTCCTGGCGGCCAACGCAAACGCGGCCCCCGCGGTGAGTGCCACCTTGCGGAACATGCGCTGGTGTCGACGCGCGATCGCTTCGATGTTCGGTCCCACGGGCCAGAAGCCGCCTTCGTTGCTGCGGCCGAGTTCCGCGGTCCACGCATACGAACCGCGTGCCACGTGGTGGTGGTCGACCGCGGTGCCCGACGCGATGTAGAGCAGCGTGCCCCACTGACCGTGCGCGATGCCGTTCTCCTGCACCATGAAGGCGCCGAGCTTCTGGTAAGCCGCGACGTTGCTCGGGTCGGCGAGCTGATAGGCCCACGGCCGCAACAGCACGTCCGTGTAGCTGTGGCTGCTGAACACAGCCACGAACTGGCGCCCGGCCGAGAACGCCTCCATCACTGCAACCTCGGGCTCCGAGAACGGCGCCGTGCCGCGGTAGGTCTCGCTGCTCGGCGTGCTCGAGCTGCCGCCATTGGGTGCGCTCCACTGCGTCGCGTAGTTGCGGTTGAGATCGACGCCAAAGCTGCCACCGTTGTTGCGGCGGTTCTTGCGCCACAGGCCGCCGCCGTTCGGATTGCTCTGCCGGTTGTACTCGTAGCCATCGGGATTGACGCACGGCACGAAGAACAGCTCGCGCTCGTCGATGAGAAACGTCGCCTCGGGGTCGGTGCCGTAGCCCGCCAGCAGTTCGTCCATGAACAACAGCGTCGTCGACATCGACAGCGGTTCGCGCGCGTGGTGCACCGCGTCGTAGAGCACTTCGGGCTCGTTCTCGTCGACGCCGACGTTGTCGCTGATCTTCACCATCCACAGGTCGCGGCCTTCGAGCGACTGGCCGATGCTGATGCGCGGCGAGCAGATCTGCGGATTCGCGAGGTGCATCGCGTCGAGGATCGCTTCCATCTGCGCGAGCGTGTAATGGCCACCCATGGCGCCCTGGCCGATCGGCGGGGTCAGCGCATCGGGAGCGGCAACGGGGAACGCCGCGAGCGCGGCTGCGTGTGCGGCCTGCATGTCGTCGACGAGCACGCGGCAATGCAGACCCGCCTGTTGCAGACGCGCGAGGTCGCCGGGCAGTGCGACCACTTCGACGCGGCGCTGCGCTGGCAGCGGCAGACGGCAGCCGGCGAGGTCGAGGTCCATCGCCAGCAGCTGCTGCATCTGGGCCGGGCCGATCGTGGTGACCTCGATCAACTGACGCACGGGCTGAGCCGGCGCGGGGGATTGGCTCTGGCCGGGTGCGGTAGCGGCGAAGGCGTTCACGAAAGCGGCGCTGCCGAGCAGAACGCAGTGGAGTGGGCGCATGGGTGAGGCCCAGGCTAACGCAGCTGCACGAATCTCGCAGGCGGCGACCTCGCAACCCGTTCTCGGAGGCACTTCGAGACTAGGCATCGGGGCCAACTGCGCGGACCGCTTTGGATCCAGGCCTCTCATTCGAGTTGACACGGCCTTGTCACCCGGGTCTCGCGCGCACAAGCTGCGGTTCGCATGAGCAACAACCTGGATCTCGTTCGCGGCCTGTACGACGCCTTCGCTTCTGGCGACGTGCCAGCCCTTCTGGCCAAGCTCGACCCGAAGGTCGTCTGGAACGAGGCCGAAGGGTTTCCCTTGTGCGACCGCAATCCGTACGTCGGGCCGGACGCGATCGTCGCCGGGGTCTTCCTGCGCCTGCCCGAGAGCTGGAACGACTTCCGGGTCGCCGTTGGCGAAATCGTGGGCAGCGGGGATGTCGTGACCATGTTCGGCCGCTACACGGGGAGTGGCATTGCGACCGGCAACCCGCTCGACGCGCAGGTTGCACACACCTGGTGGCTGCGCGGCGGCAAGGTCGTGCGCTTCCAGCAGATGGTCGACACGGCAGCGGTCGCTCGCAGCCTCACCTGAGATCTGAGAGGCTGAGAGGAAAACATGATACCGCCTCTCAGAATCGAGCCTGTGGCCGCCTTCGCGGCCACGCAGAGAGTTTGAAACCGATTGTTTCTCACTCTCTGAGCGGCACTACCCGCCCAAGGCCGGCTCGGTCATAGAAGAACAGTTGTTCTTTGGAAGGCGAGTCGTTCCGCGCTGGCGATCACGCGGCGGCGGTCAAGACGGTCGAGGCGACACCTCGGGCCAGAACCCAGCCACTGCCATCGGCGCGGCCGCCAGCGCCGAAACAGGGGCACCGTCGAGGGTGCAACCGAGCAGCCGCGTCATGTCGCACGTCTCGAGCTGCACGTCTGCCTTGGCGAGCTGCCACGGCGCATGGGCGACGTCGCCGCGCATGAGCCGACCAGCCCGCAGCGCAAACAAGCAGTAGCGTTCGACGAGGAAGTGCTCGAGCGTGCCAGGCACCGCCGGCGCCGTGGCGCGACTGCTGTTCCAGCTGGCGCGGAAGCTGGCCACCGGCGCCCGCGGATCGCGGCGTTCGCTTTCGTAGTGCACGACATCGGCCGTGCGTTCGCAGCGCATACGGGCCCGAAAGTAGGGCAGGCCAAAGCCCGCGCGCGCCCCCGCGACCGCGAGCCGACTCGCCGCATCGAGGCTGAAAAACCAGACACCAGGCCGGTCCTTCGCGCGCACGTAGGTGCGCACGTTGAGTTCGGGGAACGAGTGCGTCGTCGGCACCGGCGGCAGCCAGCGAAACCGCGTGCGCGCCATGCGGAACGGCACGACGCCAAGCCACGCGCTGCCGTCGAACGTGTCGACCTCGAGACCCGCCGGCAGGTGCGGTTGCAACAGCGACGCCGCCACCGGCCAGTGCAAGAACAGGAGATCTTCCCAGTCCATCGTCAGCGCCCACGCGCGCTGCGGCAGCGGCCAGGGGCGATGGGCAGTTGCAAGCAAGGCGGGATGTGGCATCGAGCACCCGACTGCGCGGGGCTCCGTTACGCTAGCCGATGGGCGGGCCGTGCGCGGCCGCCCTTGGCTCATGATGCACACACTGCCTTCGTTCCTCGCCTTCTGCTTCGCCGCGAGCCTGCTCGCCCAGGACGACCTTCGCGATCGCATCACGCGCACCGACGGCAAGGTCCTGACCGGCCGCGTGCAGAACCCACACGCGAACGACGAGCTGCTGCTGATGCAGGGCGGCAAGCGCGTGCGCGTGCCGCGCGCCGAAGTGACCGCGACGGACCTCGTCGGCGACCGCGTGCGCGAGTTCTGCGAACGGCGCGTGAAGCTGCGCGAGTCGCCGAAGGGGCAGCGCTATCTCGTCGAGTGGGCCGTGTCGAAGGAGCTGCCGGGTCTCGCACGTCTGCAGGCGATGTGGCTCGTGCTCGAAGACGACGGCAACGTCGAAGCGCACGAGTTCCTCGGCCACAAGAAGAGCGCCAAGGGTTGGCTGTGGCAGCACGAGGGCCGCAGCCTGACCAAGGAGCAGCTCGAGCTGGCTCTGGCCAAGGACCCGATGGTGCTCGAGGGCGAACGCTTTGCGCTGCGCTTCGATGCCGATCTGCGCACGAACATCGCCGCGCTGTTCGACCTCGAGCACACCGGCGTCGTCTGGCACCATCGCTTTGGCAAGGCCCTGCAACTGCGCGAAGACGTGCGGCCGATGCGGATCGTCGCGCACCGCAACGTCGACGGCTTTCTCAAGTGGGGCTTCCGGCCGCTGCCCTGGTACGAACCCCCACCGCACGGCGATGTCGGCCGCACGTTCTACGCGGGCCAGGCCACCGAGCGTCCAGAGAAGCTGTTCTTCGTGGGCATGCAGGCACTGCTCTACCACTCGCTGATCGGCGAAGCCGATCGACACGACGACCGCGACCGCGTCTGCGCCTGGCTCGAAGTCGGCCTCGGCATGTACCTGCAGCAGACGATGCAGGGCCCGCCCGGATTCGCAGCACCCGGTGAACTGCGCTCGCAGGACCTGCAGGCGCTGACCGCGCTCGGCCGCGGCTATCGGCTCACGCACCTTCTGCACCTGCCGATGTACGGCGGCTTCTACCTGATGGACGACACCGCAACGGCGATCAACTGGAGCGCGTCGGCGATGTTCGTCGCGTGGCTGCTCGACGAGAAGAACCCGCTGAAGACGCGCGAGAAGTTCTTGGTGTTCGTGCGCGAGGCGCTCGGCGAACGCAAGGGCGACAGCAGCTCGGCGTTCGACAAGGCGATGGGTACGCGGGTCGAGGAGTTGGACGAGCCGTGGCGGGAGTGGTTGGCGAAGGTGGCTGGTTACTGAGTGGCAGCCGCCGCTCGCACCAGAGCGTCCCCCTCGAGCCGGCACGTGCGCCAGTCCCCCATCACGACAGCCCCCTGCTTCTCGTAGAACCCGATCGCCGAGACGTTCCAGTCGAGCACGTTCCAGTCGAGGCGCGGGCAACCGCGCCGCACAGACTCGGCGGCGACCGCGCGCAGCAGCGCCAGACCGACGCCGTGGCCACGCTGCTCGGGCATGACGAACAGGTCCTCGAGATGCAGGCACGGCCGCGTGCGGAACGTGGAGTAGTTCTCGAAGAACAGCGCGAAGCCGACCGCCGCGCCCGAGACCTCGGCGAGCAGCGCTCCGCACGCCGGCCGCTCGCCAAACAGGTGCTCGCGCAGCCGAGCTTCGTCGAGGTCGAGCTGGTGCTCGAGCTTTTCGTAGCGCGCGAGTTCGCGAATGAAGCGCGCTACGTGCGCTACGTCGGGCGGCGCCGCAGGGCGCACGACGATCGAACTGCTGGCCGCGCTCATGCGGCTGGGCTAGCCGCGATACGTGATGCGGCCGCGGGTCAGGTCGTACGGCGACAGTTCGACCGTGACACGATCGCCAGGAATGATGCGGATGTAGTGCTTCCGCATCTTCCCCGAGATGTGCGCCAGCACGATGTGGCCGGCGTCGATCTGGATGCGGAACTTCGTATTGGCGAGGGTCTCGACGACCGTGCCTTCCAAAACTATGGCTTCTTCTTTCGGCACAAAAACTCCAGTGGCGCGCGAGTGGAACGGGTCGCCGGCGACGCCACGTGGCCGGCTGCTGTGATCCCCTGGCTGGTTTCGCAGGGCGAACCGAGCGGGAGTATCGGGGGAGCCATTCTAGTTGCCAGGGCAACGTTGGATCAAGCTCGGTCCCTGCCGCACCTGCCGCAGCCTCGGAACAACCACGCCCTCGGCTCGAAGTGCGGAGAGTGCGCTTGCGGTCGCGGCGACCCGCCGCGAGAGTGATCCGCGCCACAAACCCATGCCCTCGCGGTCCAACGCAACCGAATCGAACCCGCCGCGCGCCGCCGATGCCTTCGGGGCCGAGTACTACCGGCGCTTCTACAGCGACCCGCGCACGCGCGTCGGCGACCTTGCCGCGGTGCGCAAACTGGCGACATTCGTGGGAGGCTACGTGCGCTACCTGGGCGTGCCCGTGCGCTCGATCCTCGATGCCGGCTGCGGCGTCGGCCACTGGCAGAAGGCGGCCCGCACCCTGTGGCCGCACGCGCGCTACCACGGCGTCGAGTACAGCCCCCACCTCTGCGAGCGCTTTGGCTGGCACGAAGGGTCGCTCGCCGACTTCGACCCGGCCCGCGCGATCGGCCAGAGCGAGTTCGATCTCGTCGTCTGCCAAGGTGTGCTGCAGTACCTCGACGACCGCGCGGCCGCGCGCGCGCTGAAGAACCTCGGCCGCTGGTGTCGCGGCGCGCTCTACCTCGAAGCGCTGACAAAACTCGACTGGCAGCAGAACTGCGACCGCACGCGCACCGACGGCAAGGTGCACCTGCGCCCGGGCCCCTGGTACCGCCAACGCCTGCGCCAGCACTTCACGGCCGTCGGCGGCGGCGTCTTCGTCAGCCGACGAGCCGGCGTCACGATGTTCGAGCTCGAGGGCCCTGCATGACGGGCATGGACTTCTTCGGCCACCAGGAACGCGCGCAGAAGGCGACGGGCCGGCTCGTCGTGCTGTTCGTCTTGGCGGTGCTCGCCATCATCGCGAGCGTCTACTTCGCAGCCGTCACCTTGCTCACGGTGACCGACACCCACAGCGGCGCGTTCCAACCGCTCGTGCTGCTGGTCGTCGCCGCGGGCACGCTGCTGATCGTCGGCACGGCGACGCTGTTCAAGACAGCGCAGCTGCGCAGCGGCGGCGGCAAGGTCGCCGAGATGCTCGGCGGCAAGCTCGTGCCACTCGACACCACTGACCCGCTCGAACGCCGCCTGCGCAACCTCGTCGAAGAGATGTCGATCGCCTCGGGCATCCCCGTGCCCGACATCTACGTGCTCGACAACGAATCGGGCATCAACGCGTTCGCCGCCGGCTGGGGCCCGACCGACGCCGCCGTCGCCGTGACGCGCGGCTGTCTCGAACAACTCGATCGCGACGAACTGCAGGGCGTCATCGCGCACGAGTTCAGCCACGTCTTCCACGGCGACATGCGGCTCAACATCCGCCTGATGGGCGTGCTGTTCGGCATCGTCTGCATCGCGACGATCGGCCGCATCATCGTGCGCGCCGTCGGCAGCGGGGCTGGACGTTCGAGCGGCAAGGGCAAGGGCGGTGCCGCCGGCATCGTGCTCTTTGGCGTGGCGCTGCTCGTCATCGGCTGGCTCGGCGTGCTGTTCGCGCGGCTCATCCAAGCCGCGGTTTCGCGCCAGCGCGAGTTCCTCGCCGATGCAAGCGCGGTGCAGTACACGCGCAATCCGCGCGGCATCGGCATGGCGTTGGCGAAGATCGGTGGCCTGCAGGTCGAAGGCGTTGGCTCCCGCCTGCAGAGCCCGCACGCCGACGAGGCGAGCCACATGCTGTTTGCAGACGGCGTCAAGCGGTTCCTCGGCGGCAGCTTCGCGACGCACCCGCCGGTCGAAGAACGCGTCGAACGTGTGCTGCCGGGCTTCCGCCAACACCTGGCAAGCACTGGTTCGATGGTCGCCGCCGCCGCGGCGACGCCGCTGCCGGCAGGGGCTGCAGGACTCACAGGCAGCGCCGGCAGCAAAACGCCGCGCGCGGGCACGGTTCCGGTCAGTGCCCTCATGCGCGACATCGGCGATCCGCAACCGCAACACGTCGACGCCGCCCGCGAACTGCTCGACTCCCTGCCGCTCGAACTGGCGGCCGCCGCCCACGAACGGGCGCGAGTCATAGCACTGGTCATGGCCTTGCTGCTCGATCGCAATCCGACGCATCGCGAAGCGCAGTTGCGACTCCTGCAGGGCGTGGAGGAATCGACCGTGCACGAGACGCGCGTGCTGTTCCAGCTGGTCGCGCGCGTCGAACGCAATCTGCGTCTGCCGCTGCTCGAGCTCGCGATGCCAACGCTGCGCACGTTGACCGAGTCCGAACGGGAAGGCCTGCGGCGCAATGCGCGGGCCCTGGCGATGGCAGACGACCGCCTGACGCCGTTCGAGTTCGCGCTGCTGCGCACCATGGAACGACACGTTCGCCTCGCCAATGAGGCGCCGCCGCGATCGCAGCAAGCCGCGCCGCTCGTCTACCGGCAGAACGAGACGGGTGTCGTGCTGTCGGTGCTGGCCCGCGTCGGCGCCGGCGACGACGAAGCGCGCGCAACCGAGGCCTTTGCGCAGGGCGTCAAAATGCTCGGCATTCCGACGCTGCAGCTGCTGCCGGTCAAGAGCTGCTCGATGCTTGCACTCGAACGGGCCGTCGACGACCTCGCGGACGTCTCGCCGCTCGGCAAGCGCAACCTCGTGATGGCCTGCGCCGAGACCGTTTCTGCCGACGGCCACTTGGATGCCGACGAAGCGGACCTGCTGCGAGCGCTGGCTGGACTGTGGGACTGCCCCGTGCCGCTGCTGACTGCCGCGGCCGTGAGCCAACCGAGCCCCTCGTGAAGCACGCCGCCGCGCAAGAACCTCAGGCCGCGCCGACCGGCGCGCCGCCCAGCCCAAAGCACCCCTGGTTCGCGGCGGCCGCAGCATGCTTCTGTACGGCGCTTGCGGCGCAGTCGCCAACCCTCGCGCCGTTCCGCAACGTCAACCAGACGTTCGAGATCGACCTGCCGACCAGCTGGCGGCAATTGGCCCCTAACGAGGCCCTCGCCATTGCGGCGAACCCCACCGCTCCTGCCGATCTGCGCCGCGCCTCGCCGCGGCTGTTCTACGCCGTCGGGCCCGTCGACGAGTGGCTGGCCGGCACGTTCGACAGCGCCTGGCTCTATGTCGTCGAGCAAGACAACGAGTGGCTCGTCGACGACGCCTTCGCCCTTCGACTCACCGAGATGTGGCGCCAACAAGGTGCCGCGACGGGCACCCGACACGAGCTGGCCTCGGTGCAACGCACGACGGTCGGCACGCAGCAACACCCGGTGCTCGCGGCAGAACGCAGCACGGTTCCCAAGCCGCCGAGCCGGGCCACGACCAGTCTCGACATCTACGCCCCGACCGGCGGCCGACAGCTGACGCTCTCGTTCACCTGCTGGAAGGAGGACTATCCACGCTACGAACCTGAGTTCCGTCGCTGGCTGCAAAGCTTCGCCTGCGCCCGCAAGCCGCATGGCGAGCCGAAGCTGTCCGACCGCCTTTGGATGCCGATCCTCACGGGGGCCATTGTCGGAATCGTGCTGCTACTAGTCTACAAGCACAACCGCCGCCGTTGAGGCGCGCATCGCAGGCCCGTAGACTATACTTCGCACCTCGGGTGCGGCGCGCGTGGCCGATCCGCGAGCCGCGCTCGAACCCCTCCGACCGACTTGATGAAGAAACCACCGCCGAAGACCGCTCGCAACATCGACAAGTACCTGTTCGAGGCCGGTCAACAATGCCAGAAGCGGCTCTGGCTCGATGTGCACAAGCCCGCCAAGGATGCGGCGGGCGACACGCGGCTTGTGCTCTCCGTGGTCGGCGAACAGCTGCGCACACTGGCGCGCAGCGCTTTCCCCAAGGGGGTGACGATCGAAGCTGCAACCACGGCGCGCGCCGCCGAGGAGACGAAGAAACAACTCGCCGCGGGCACACCGGTGTTGTTCGGCGCCACGTTTGTCGCCGATGGCGTCGAGGTCGTGTCGGACATCCTCGTGCAGCACAAGAGCCCGGGCAGTGATGATCCAAAGAGCGGTGACGCCAAGAGCGGTGACGCCAAGAGCAGTGACGCCAAGAGCAGTCCGAGCTTGGTCGATCTGTACGAAGTCAAGTCTGGCACGAAGATCAAGCATCGCTACGTCAACGACCTGGCCCTGCAAGTGCACGCCGTGGAGCACAGCGGCCATCGGCTGCGCGCGGCGTTCTTGCTGCACGTGAACCCGAAGTACGTGCACAAGGAAGGCGCGGACTTTCCACCGATGCAGCTGCTGCGCAGCGCCGACGTAACCGCAAAGGTGCAGAAGCAGGTCGAGCTGGTTCGTCGACGCCTGCAGCAGTTCCGGCGTAGCCTGGTCGACGACAACGTGCTGCAATTGCCGATGGGCACGTTTTGCACGACCCCGTTCCCGTGCCCGCACTTCGCGCGCTGTTCGGCCGAGGCACCGGAGCGACCGCTGCGCGAGTTGCCCGAGCTGTCCCGCGCACTCGAGCTCGAACTGCACAAGGAAGGCATCGAGGACTTCGCGGGTCTCGACGAAAAGCGGCCCGGCCTCACGTTCCGCCAGCGCCGCGCGCTCGCCTGTGTGCAGCAGAACGCGCCGATCATCGAGACCTTCGTGCGCGACGAACTGCGGCAGTGCTCTGAGCCCCTGCACTTCTTGAGCATCGCCGCGCTGACCGACGCGCTGCCGCGCTTCGAGGGGCAACGTCCGTGGCGGCAGATCCCGTACGCCTGGGCCGCCAACACGCTGCACCCCGACGGTCGACTCGAGACCGCGAGCTTCGTGCACGTCGAGCGCACGGATCCGCGCACCGAGTTCATCACCACCCTGGCCAAGCACCTCGAAGTCGGCGGCACGATCGTCTGTTGGGACGACGAAGCGCTCAGCGAACTGAGGTCCCTGCTCGACGACCTGCCGGCCGCCAAGGTCGCCGTGCGCGCGGTGCTCGGACGCGCGCACGTCGACATGATGAAGCTGTTCGAGTCGGGCCTGTTCTATCCGAACCTGCTCGACTACTCCGATCTGCGGGCGACCGCCAAGGCGCTGCTCGACGACGACAGCGGCGCCGAGCTCGCGATCTTCGGCGAGGACACGCTGCGCGCAGCCTTGAGCAAGGCCGCGACCCCTCGCATCCGCAGCACGACCAAGGACAAGATCGCCGCCGAGATCAAGAGCGGAGTGAGCTGGGCCAGCGAGCAGCTGCTTCGGTTGTTCCGCAAGTTCGGCGAAGTCGAGGCGCAGGTTCCGCGGCCGACTGCAGTCAAGGCGCGCACGGCTTCGAAGCCGCTGCCAAAGCCCCTTCCCAAAGAGTAGGCACAGGGCCAAGTGGTCGGGCCAAGTGGTCGGGCCAAGCGGTCGGGCCATCGGGGCCATCAGGCCATCAGGAGCAGGGCTCGCCGACCTACTTCGTGGGCAGGATGCCGGCCTGCTCGAGCAGCGCACGGCCCTCGGCACTTGACAGCCAGCGCACGAACGCCTTCACGCGGCCGGTCGGTTCGTCGCGGTAGTAGACGTACGCAGGGCGCGCCAGCGGGTAGCTGCCATCGGCGCACGTGGCCGGGGTAGGCAACACCGCGGGTTTGTCAGCGGCGGCTGCAATCGGCAGAACCTTGACCTGCTTGCCGATGCGCGACAGTTCCGCAAAGCCGATCGCGTTCGGGGTGCGCTGCACGAGGTCGATCACGTCTTTGTCGCCCGTCAGCTCGTAGGTGTCCCGTCGCATGTTGCCGCGACCGAGCACGACCAACTTGAAGTTCACGCCGCTCCCACTGTTGGGCTCGCGCGACAGCAACGCGACTTCGTCCGGGGTCCCCGCTGGCAGGGTGACGCCGAGCTGCGACCATTTCGTCGCCGAGCCGCCTTCCAGGTAGAGGTCGCGCAGTTGGTCCTGCCGCAACGACGAGAGCGGATTGCTCGCGTGCACGCAGACGGCATACGCCACGTAGCCGATGCAGACTTCCAACGGCTCGGCACCCAAGGCGCGCGCGTCGGCCAGTTCTCCGTCACCAAGGCGCCGCATGGCGAGCGCCACTTCGACCTTGTTCGCCGCGAACGCCTGGAAGCCGACACTCGTGCCGCCGCCGAAGACCTCGAACGCGACGTTGGCGGCATCGCCCGGGTAGCCTGCAGCCACCAGATTGCCTGCAGCCCCCAAATAGCCCGCAGTCCACTGTTGGGCGAGGTCCAGCATCGTGTCCGATCCACGCACACGCACCTGCAGCCGCGGCAGCGTCGACGCCACAGGCTGCTTGGCCACGCTCGGCTTGCCGACCAAGAACTCGGCCGGAATCGGGCCCGCCTCGGCCTCTTGCTCCCACAGCACCTGCAGCAGCTGCCAGCGACCATCACTGCGCACGAGATGGATCGAGTTGATGCCGCGCAGGAAGGGCGTCGCGTCGGCAGCGGCGCGGCGGCATTCGTAGGTGCTGAAGACGTGGGCAATGTCGCCGAACACCTGCTCCTGCCGAGCCACTTCCTGTTCGAAGAAGCCGTCTCGCTCGGCCTGCGGGCCGGCGCGGCGAACGTAGTCGTCGACGGTCAAGACCATCGCCCGTGTGCCGGCGTCGCGCGCCTTCACCATCGCCACCAACCGCCCCTCCGCGGCAAACAGCGAGCGCAGCCTGCGCCAATCGCGAGCCTGCCCCGCCGCGCCGGAGATCGTCGCGTACAGCGCCTCGACGACCGCACCGGGGGAAGCGACGTCCGCTGGCGCGGCTACCGGCGGTAGCACCGGCGCCGGATCTTGCAGGACCAGGGACAGCAACACGATCCACCACGCGAAGTGCATCAGCATCATGACCACACTGGCATACCAGAGGGCGTTGTGCGCATGCCAGCCGCATTCCGCGGCACGGACCACGCCCAATGCGGGCCCTCGTTCGACCGTTCGACCCGTTCTTCACGCCGCAGCGTAGGCGGACAACAACGCCGAGATCTCGCGCGGGCCGTCGAAGCGCCGCTGGAAGTCCTCGCGAATGCGCACGCCGAACGCGCCGGCGGCCGACCTGTTGCGATAGAGCGCCAGCACCTGCTTGGCCATCTCCTCTTCCGAACCGAACAGCAACCCGGTCTCCTTGTGGCGGATCAAGTCGCGATTGCCGGGCGCGTCGGCGGCGATGACGGGCCTACCCAGGATGCCCGCTTCGAGGATGGTTGGGGCCGAGCCTTCGCTGAAGGAAGTATTGAGCACGACGTCGGCGTCGACGTAGGCCGCGCCCATGCGATCGTGTGCCAAAGTCGGCAGCACGCGCACTCCCTGCTGCTGCTGGCACTGGCGGCGCAGTTCGTCGGCGTAGGCTGGGTCCTGATCGGGCCCGGCGAGGATCATCTCGACGTCAGCACCCGCGGCGCGCAGCACACTGACGATCGAAACAGCGCGGTGTTGCCCCTTGATCGGCCGCAGCCCCCCCGGCAGGAAGACCAAGAAGCGTTGTCGCGGGATGCCGAGCGAACGACGCAGGTCCGTGCCACTGGTCGGCAACCGCACGGCGGCACGCGGCACGACGTCGATCTTGCCGACTGCGTCGGGAACGCGCGACTCGACCAGCGTGCCGGCAGCTTCGTTGGGCACCAGCACGCGGTTGGCTCGGCGCACCACTTCGCAGACGATGGCGCCGCGCTCTTCGTCGATCATGTCGTGGTGCAGGTCTTCGCCGCTCAGGGACACGATCCACGGCGTGCGCAGCCCCAGCAGGAACACCCCCGTACGCATGGCATCGTGCGCGTGCACGATGTCGGGCTTGAAGCGACCGATCGTGCCTTCGAGCGACTGCTTGAGGCCACCCTCGTGCGTGCCGCCGAACAGCTCGCAGAGATGGCCACTCTGCTGCAGCCCACAGCGATACCGGGTCACCGTGGCGATGCCGCCCAAGTGCAGGTGGGTCGGCGCGGGCGTCATCAGGAGCACCTTCACGGGGGGCTCTTTCGGCAGCCGCCCCTCCCTCGCCTTATCCGACCTGGCGTGCACACGCGGCGCGCAAGGCCCGGACCCGCACGGGATCCACGGCTTCGGCCGTGCGACCGTCGCGCTTGCACCAGGTGCCGACGATGGCACCGTCGCACCGCCCCCACACTTCGGCAGCATTGTCAACCGTCAGGCCCGAGCCGATCCAGATCGGAAACGCCCCGACGGCTTTGCGCACGGTGTCGAAGAACCCGACATCGACGGGCTGTCCCGTGCGCGAACCCGACAGCACGATCGCCGAGGCGCCCGAACGTTCGGCGAGGTCCTTGGCGCCCGTCGCGACGTCGATCACCCCGAGCGGGCTGCCGTGCTTGACCAGGAAGTCGGCGAGCACTTCGACGTTCGCGCGCAGCTGCCGCCGATACGCCAGCAAGCGCGCCGCTTCACCCTCGATCACCCCCTGGTCCGTCACGTAGGCGCCCGCCAACACGTTGACGCGGACCCAACGCGCGCCGACCACGGCGGCCACGCCGAGCGCCGCCATGCCGTCGTTGCGCAGGCAGTTGATCGCCACTGGCAAGCCGAAGTCTGCGCCAATGCGGTGCGCTACGACCGCAAGCGCTGCCGGTACGTCGGGCGGCACGGGATCGTCGCGCGTGCCCTTGTGGAACGGCGCATCGCCGAAGTTCTCGATGACGACGCCGTCGAAGCCACCTTCGGCGAACGCCCTCGCGTCGGCGAGCGCGCGAGCCAACACGATCTGCATCGAATCGTGTCCCATCGCCGACGGCAGCGCTTGCAGATGCACGACTCCGAGCAGGGGACCTGGCATGCGACTCCTCGTTGGACTCGGGCTGTCAGCGATGCAGCAAGCTGTGCAGCTTCATCTTCCAAACCTTCCACGAGTTGGACAGTTGGCCAGCCTCGGCGATGAGTGCCTTGGCTTCCTCTCGACTGCCCTCGGCCATCAGATCCCAGGCGAGGTCGAGTCGCGCCTCGGCGCGCCGACGCAGCACGAGATTCTGGAAGTGCGCCTCGCCGGCGTGCTCTTTGGCGATGCGCTCGAGGATGGAGTCGACGCCGCTCAAGAAGCGCTTGTTGACCGACAGGCTGCCCGCGTGCGTTCGATAGAACGTCAGCGGATCGGGCAAGTAGGCGATCGGTTCGCGATGCGCCATGCGCAGCCAGAGATCGTAGTCCTCGGTCGCGATCAGTTCTGGTCGCTCGTCGAAACCACCTACGTCGAGCACCGTCGTGCGGCGAGCCACGACCGTACTGCAGACGACCGGGTTGCCGCGCAGCAGCTGCTCGAGCGTGATGGCCGCGGGCACCACGCGTCGGTCGTTGCGGCGCCGTTCGATGCGATCGCCGCGCACGCACCAGGCATCCGTCGAGACGCACGCCGCCCCGAGCAGCTCGAGATGTTCGATCGACTTCTCGAGCTTGTCGGGCACGTACCAGTCGTCGGCATCGAGGAACGCGATGAACTCGCTCTTTGCCTCGTGCAGCCCGCGGTTGCGCGCCGAACCTGGCCCGGCTTGGGACTGTTGCAGGCACGTGACCCCAAATCGCCGCGCGATCTCGAGCGTGTCGTCGGTCGAACCGTCGTCGACGAGGATCACCTGCTCAGGCACCATCGTCTGCTGCTGCAGCGACTCCAGTGTCACTGCCAAGAACTGCGCCGCGTTGAAGGCGGGAATCACCACGGTCACCGGAGCAATGCGTGTCATGCGCGCTTCCTCCGCAGCTTGCCTGAGACAGCCACGGCGATCTCGCGAATGTAGCGGAAGTCACTGGCGTGCACGAAGAGGCAGCGCCAGATCGGGGTGCCCGTCTGGCGACCGTACGCCCAAAGGGTGTAGAGCGTCGACAAGACGTAGGCGACGGTCGACGCTGCGGCAGCGCCCACCGCCCCGTGGTCGGGGATCCACAGCAGGTCCAGCAGCAGCATGGTGGCGAGGGCCAAGAGCTGAGCGTGCACGCAGGTTTGCAGTTCATTGCGCGCGGCCAAGTCTGCCTGCAACACCTTCGACACCGTGTACGCCACGGTGCCCGGCACGAGCATCCAGAGCGAAGCATTGACGGTCGGGCTCCAATCCGCAAACCAGCGCACGTCGCTGCCCTTCGCGAGCATCGTGATGCCGCCCATCATCGGGTCGACGAGCCAAACGATCAACAAGGCGCCGACGAGCGACAGGGCGAGACCGAGGCGCGACAGCACCGGTGTCATGTAACGAGCCTGTTCATTCGAACTGCCCGCCACCTTGGAGAAGAACAGATCGCGCATGGCCTCGGGGAAGTGCCAGACGAGCTCGGCCCAGGTCACGGACATCGAGTAGAAGGCAACTTGGGCCCCCGCGAGCGTCATGGCCTGTGGCTCGGTAGCGCCCAGGGCCTGGTGGTGCGCAAAGAGCACCGCAAGCAGCACGACCAGGTCGAGCCGGTGGATGAGGTAGCTCAGGGTAGAGCTGAGGTTGGCCTTCCAACCGTAGCGCATGCCGTCGACGAGGAAGTCGCGATGCACGCGCAGGCGCAGAGTGACGACCTTGCGCACGAGCCACACGGCCAGCACAGCGACCAAGGCCGTCGAGATCAGCCGCCCCCAGGCAACGGCGAGCGGTACGTGCTGCTTGGCGATGTCACCGCCGAGCCAGACGAAACAAGCGAAGAACGCCGGCAGGAACCCCAGTGCGGTGACCAGGTGAACCAGGCCGTAGTCCTTGATGCGCTCCGTCGCCAACTGCGTGCTGTTGGCGTAGCTCGACACCAAGAGCAACGGGACGGCAGCGCAGATCGGCAGCACGATGATCGGATCGAAGTCCCAGGCCGGGTGGATCCACGGCAGCACGAACAGCGTGAACAGCGCCGCCATCACCGCGACGAAGCCACCCCAACAAACCGCCACGACCATCGACGTCTCGAAGCAGACTTGCGCGGTGTAGCGGCCGCGCCGCACGAAGTAGACGAGCGCCGTCGCAAACCCGAGATTGGCGACTGCCCCGAGGATGAACGGCAGCGACGCGGCGACGCCCGACTTGCCGTGCTCCTCCGGTTGGTTGACCGTCAACAGGTACAGGATGAGCCCGCCACCCTTGTCGACCAGCACGATCAGGACGTGGATCAGGAAGGTGAAGACCACCCAGCGACGGAAGTTCATTGCCGCCCCAACGTGGGCTCTGCCAGCAACCCGAGGCTCAGCCGCGTGCCCGTCACCGACACGGCACCACTACCAGGGCAGATCGGAGGCAGTGAAGTCCTCCTTGATCTGCGGCAACAGTGCAGCGACTCGCTCGGCGTCGAGGCCGATCTGCGCGTAGGCCTCCGGATCCATGGCCGCGAGCGGCGTGCCGATGGTCGATGGGCTGCCCGACTGCCACGCGAGTTGGTCGGCGAGGTGGATGAGCGACGAAAGGGAGCGATGGAACGGATCTCGCGAGGGTGAGTGATGGTAGCGAATCGCGATCGCCAGATCCTCGGGCAACGACCACTTGATGGCCAACACGGAGCCGACATCGGCGTGCGTGAACCCGAGATCCTGGAGCTCGACTTCGGTCTCGCTGCGCTGCTCTTGGGCGGCCTTGCGCAGCACCCCAAGGTAGCGCGGCGCGGCTTTCTCCATGAGGATGATCTTGCCGATGTCGTGCAAGAGCCCGGCAATGTACATGTCCTCCGGGTGCGTGTCGGTGAAGGCAGACGACGCAGCCGCCAGCGAGCGCGCTGCCACCCCCGTGAACATGGCGTGCTTCCAGAAGGCGAGCGGATCGAAGTGCTGGATCTTCTCGCGGCGCTTGCTGAACGCCGAGAACACGGCCGCCTTGAGCGCGACCTTCTTCGTCATGTTGAAGCCCATCACGGAGACGGCGAGGCTCACCGACGAGACGCGCACCTGCAAACCGTAGTAGGCCGAATTGACGATGCGCAGGATGTTGGTGGAAACCGCCGGATCCTTGGCGATGACCTGCGCGACGTCGGCGGCCGAAGCATCGGCACGGTTCATGACCTCGTTGAGCTTGAGCAGCACCTCTGGCATGGTTGGCAGCTCGATCGTGCTGTTGACCAGGCCGAGGATATTGGTCGATGAGCCTGTGGACTGCGCCATGCCGTTACTACTCCCTACGGTTCTTGTATCGGGGCGAGTGCAAAGCAAGCTTGACGCCAAGTGACCGTGACGTCCAAGTCTCCGACGCGAGTCGTCTTTCTGTGCCAGCGCCTGCCGTGGCCCCCCGACCGCGGCGACCGGATCACGACCTGGCATTTCTTGCAGCACCTGCTGGCCCGGGGCGCCGACGTCTACCTCGGCTGCTTCCAGGAGGAAGACCGCGATGCAGAGGGCGTGACCTTCCTGGCCGAGAAGTGTCGCGAAGTCGTGGCCCCACGCCTCTCGCGCGGTGTGCGAAAGTTCACCAGTCTGCAGGGACTGCTCCGTGGCGAGGCGCTGACGCTGCCGTTCTTCCGCCACCGCGACCTGCAGCGCGCGGTCCAGCGCTGGAGCACGCCCGAGCCGCCGGACCTCGTCTACGTCTACTCGTCGTCGATGGCGCAATACGCGCTGGCGACCGAGGCGCGCGCCAAGATCATGCAGTTCGCCGAGCTGGACTCCGACAAGTGGCGCCAGTACGCCACCGTCAGCGGACCGCTGAGCCGATGGATCTATGGCCGCGAGGCCACGAAGCTGCTGGCATTCGAGGACCAAGTCGCGCGCAGTTTCTCGCGATCGCTCGTCGTCAGCGAAGTCGAACGCGAGCTGTTCGCCGAACGAATCCCGGGCGTCGACCCCACCGTGCTGCCGAACGGCGTCGACGTCGAGCACTTCTCGACCGCGGGAGACCAGCAGCGACATCCGCACACGGCCGTCTTCACGGGGGTCATGGACTACGGGCCCAACGTCGACGGCGTTTGCTGGTTTGTCGAACAGTGTTGGCCGCAGCTGCGCGAACGCTTTCCCGACGCGCGCTTGCTGGTCGTCGGCAGCAAGCCCGTAGCAAAGGTGCAATCGCTGGCCCAGCAACCCGGCGTGACGGTGACCGGGCGCGTGCCGACCACTCCGCCGTTCTTCGATCAGGCGGCGGTCGCGATCGCACCGCTGCGGCTCGCGCGCGGCGTGCAAAACAAAGTGCTCGAAGCGATGAGCATGGCGCTGCCCGTCGTGTCGTCGCCGCAGGCAGCGCAAGGCCTCGGTGCCGTGCCCGCAGGCACGTTGACGATCGCCGATGGTGCAGCGGCGACAATCGCCAGCATCAGCGAGTTGTTTGCCGATCCGGTGCGCGCGCGCGAGGTCGGTAAGGCGGCCGCGACCTGGGTGCGCGAGCACTGGCGCTGGCAACGCATGTACGAACGACTCGACGCGGTTCTCGCGGAGCTCGGCGTACACTTCCCGAAGTAGCAGCCGGCCCCCATCGATCGACGTCGCGGTCGCAATCGACTAGCGGTTGCGATCGCGCAGGCGAAACTCGATCGCGAGTTCAAGACGATCGCGAGGTCATCGAGGCGATCAATCCGCCTTGCCGGGCACCAGGCGGAAGATCGCGCCCTTCCTGCCGTTGAACCCCGTCATCAGCAGCTCACCATCCGGTTCCTCGGCAAAACTCGACGGCTGCATCGGCGCGCGCGGCAGCGTCACCACGGTGTGCTTGCCGGCCGTGCGGTCCTCCTTGCACGCCCACATGCGGCACGTCATGAAGTCGCCGTAGACGAAAAAGCCCTGCAGCTCGGGCACGCGCTTGCCGCGGTAGATGTAGCCACCGGTGATCGACAGGCCACTCTTGCGGTCGTACTCGGCGATCGGTGCGATCATGCCTTCGGGCATCGTGCCTTCGCCGCGGCGCGGCGTGAAGACCTCGCTGGCTTCCATGAAGTTCCAGCCGTAGTTGCCGCCCTTGACCAGGCGATCGACTTCTTCGAGGCGGTTCTGTCCGACGTCGCCGCACCACAGCTCGCCCGTCGCGCGGTCGAAGCTGAGGCGCCACGGATTGCGCATGCCGTAGCACCAGATCTCGGGGCGAGCACCCTCTTCGCCGACGAACGGGTTGTCCGCCGGCACCGCATAGGGCTTCTCCGCGCTGGCCTTGCGCACGTCGATGCGCATCACCTTGCCGAGCAGCATGTGCTTGCACTGGGCATTGCCAAACGGATCGTTCGCCGCGCCACCGTCGCCGAGTGCGATGTAGAGCATCTGATCGGGACCGAACACGATCGTGCCGCCGTTGTGGTTGCCGAACGGCTCGAACACCTGCAGCACGCGCAGCTCGCTGTCGATGTCCGCGATGCGGCGCCCTTCGTGCACCTTCGTCGCATAGCGCGCGACCACGGACTGGCGGTTGCTCTTCTGCGTCCTGCCGTCGCCCATCGGCTCGGCGCGCACCTCGATGCGTTCTGACCAGTAGGCCCAGAAGAAGCCGTTCTTTGCGTAGTCGGGATCGAATGCGAAGCCGAGCAGGCCCTCCTCCCAGTTGTCGTTGACGAACACCTTCTTGCCGAGGTCGAGGAACACCTCGCGGTCTGGTTTGGTGCCATCGCGCGGCACGACGAAGACCTGGCCCGGCTGCACGACGACGTACGCGTTGTCGGGGTCGCTGTCGTGGAACGCGACGAAGAGCGGGCGATCGAACGGAGTCTGCGCAGGGAAGGCGTTCTCGTAGACGAGGGCTGGGCCGGCGGGCAGCTCGGCTTCTTCATCCTGTGCGCACGAGGCGCCGAGGCAGAGTGTCAGGGACAGGAACATAGGGAGGCTGCGCATGGGGGCGCTGATTACGGCGTGCGGGGAGCGGTTGCACAAGGGTGCGCCTTGGGTTCTCGGCGCCGCGCAGGTTTCAAGCCTGCGTACCCAGGAGCCTCCAGGAGCAGCGTGTCGGCGCGGGCCGACTGACTGCGGCTCGATCGTCCTGCTCGTCGTTCACAACGTGCACCCCCCGTTGCACCCGATAGCGACGACATCACAATGAACGAATGCGCCTGCCCCACATCGACCTGCGCACGCTCACTGATGCCGAACGCCTAGAGCTGCTCGACAAGATCTGGGAGAGCTTCCGACATGCTCCCGAGTCGCTACCGCTCACCGCCGCACAACGCACCGAGCTCGACCGCCGCCAAGCCGCGTACGATGCCGGCGACATGCCCGTGCGTCCTTGGGAGGAAGTCCGCGAAGAGATCAAGAAGCGGTTGCTCGAACATCCATGATGCTGGTGATCGCCGAGGCTGCCACTGCAGATGTGGCCGAGGCAGCAGCTTGTTGCGAGGATCGAACGCGCGGGATCGGCACCGCGACCGGCCGGCAGCTCCGCTTCTTCGTCCTGCACAGAGGAGCGCCGAAACCGAGCGTCACGGCGCGAGCGCATCCCGTGGTATGCTGCCCGAATGCACAAGGCTCTCGAGCGAATCACGATCGACCACGAACAGTGCGGCGGCCGGGCATGCATTCGCGGATTGCGCATTCGGGTCATCGACATCCTGGACTTGCTGGCTGCCGGTCTCGACCAACAACAGGTGTTGGTCGAACTCCCGGACCTGGAGATCGAGGACATCACGGCGGCGCTGCTGTACGCCCGACGCCGCCTTGACCATCCAACACTGGCCGCCTGAGGTCGGCGGACAGCGTGAGAGTTTGGGTCGACGCCCAGTTGACGCCACGCCTTGCCGCATGGCTTGCGTCGCAATTCAACGTCGAGGCGCAGTCGCTTCGGGACCTGGGACTGCAAAGAACCAAAGACTCGAAGATCTTCTTCGAAGCACGGGCTTTGGGCGCGGTTGTCATCACCAAGGATGCTGACTTCGTGCGCCTGCTCGAAGCCCACGGGCCACCGCCGCAGATCCTGTGGCTGACGATCGGAAATACGACGAACGAGCGGTTGCAGGACGTCTTGCAGACGCACTGGGACCGGATCGTCAAGGCATTCGCATCCGGCGAGGCCTTGGTGGAGATCTCCGCGGAGCACGAGTCTGCATAGGGCCCCTTGCACGCTTGTCCTGCATGCACGTCGCCGTTGCGACCCAACCGGCAAGTCGCCCCTGGTCCCCGACCCAACTCGCCGCCAAGATGCGCCCATGCTGCGTCTCTCCGGCCTGCGCAAGGTCTACGGCAACTTCGTCGCGCTGCACGGTCTCGATCTGACGATCGCCGCCGGCGAAACCCTGGCACTGCTCGGGCCCAACGGCGCCGGCAAGTCGACAACGGTCAAGTGCCTGGTCGGTCTGCTGCAGCCCGACGCCGGCACGGTGCACATCGCCGACGTCGACGCCCTCGCGGAGCCGAGCAAGGCGCGCCGTCTGGTCGGCTACCTGCCCGAGATCGCGCGCCTGCACGAAGCGCTGACGCCGTGGGAGTATCTGCTGCTCAAAGGACGCCTGTTCGATCTCGACGACGCCCAGATCCGCCGCACGGGCGAACGGCTGCTGTCCGGCTTCGGCCTGCTCGATCGCGGCAACGAGCCGATGGTCGGGTTCAGCAAGGGCATGCTGCAGAAGGTGTCGATCTCTTCGGCGCTGTTGACCAAACCGAAAGTGCTCGTGTTCGACGAGCCGCTGTCGGGCCTCGACGTGACGACGACGCTCGTCGTCAAGGGACTCATGCACGAGTTCGCGCGGCGCGGCGGTGCGGTGCTGCACTGCAGCCACCTGCTCGACGTCGTCGAGAAGACTGCACAGCGCATCGCGGTGCTCGATCAAGGCA
>JBDSBS010000452.1:0-3684 GCA_039921435.1 Planctomycetota bacterium
CCCGCCGAGGTGAGGGTGCAGCAAGTCTAGCTCGCCCAGGAGGTCACGCGGCAGTTGTTCGCATCAGATGCCGAGCGCGCCCACCGATCGTTCTTGGGGATGCGGCAAGGCGTAGTGTCGAGCGGGACCGAAGTCGCCGGGCACCTCGGTAATGCCAGCTTCCGCAGGCTTGCCCATTGCGGCGAGCCGCGGGCCCCATCGCGCCCGAGCTGGGCACTCGTCACAGCTACACGTGCACATCAGCCAGGACCCGTCGCACGGACCCGAGCCACCGCCCATCGAGAGCGACCTTCGCCACGAGCACGTGGCCGAGGCGGTTCTTCACCGTGCACGACCAGTACTCCTCTCGTTCGGGTCCCGACACGATCCACGCGGCCTCGATCTGCGTGCCGGCGCGCAGGGCCGTTGCCAGTACGTGTTGCGGCACGTCGGGGATCGGCCACGTGTGCGAGCGCTCGAGCACGCGACCTTCGGAGTCGATCAACACCGAGCGTTCGTGTTCGACCGTGCCTTCGCGGTAGCGCTTTTGGATGCGATAGCCGTGCCCGCGCGGTCCCCATTCCTGCCCTTGGAACAGCAGCTCGCCGCGCGGTGCGATGGCATCGAGCGTCGTGCGCACGGTCGCGGGCAGGGAGCCTTGACCGACGGCGACGGTGGCCGCGACGATGGTGTTGCCGTCGAGCCAGAGCTGGGCTGGATCGGCCTCGGGGGCTTCCGCGAGCAACGCCTGCAGGGACCATGGAACGGGAACCGCCGTCGAACATGCCGCAAGTGCAAGCAATCCGCCTAGGGTGAGTCGCGAAGTGACCGGGCGCATGCCGACACTCTCGGCGCGCAGGTCGAGCGCGGCAAGGCTGCAGAGGATTCCGCGCGCCGGGCGTCGAGATGCGGCTCCGGCCTTGATCCGCCACGTCGGACGCCGAGACTGGCGGGCCGCATGATCCACCAGTCCTTCGAGAAGCTCATCGAGTCCTTGGCCGCCAAGACGCCGACCCCGGGCGGCGGTGCTGCGGCGGCGATGGCCGGTTGCATGGGCACTGCCTTGTTCCTCATGGTCGTTCGATTCTCGCGCGGCAAGAAGGCCAACGTCGAGCGCGAACCGGACCTCGAGCGCGTCGAGAAGCTGCTGACCGACTACCTGGCCCGGCTGATGCCGATGGCGGAGCGCGATTGTCGTTCGTTCGACCTCGTGTCGGCCGCCTACAACATGAAGAAGGACACCGACGGGCAGAAACACCTGCGCGAGAAGGCCATCCAGGAAGCGATGGTCGGCGCGATGGTCGTGCCCGAAGAAACGCAGTGCATGGTGCGCGACGTCTTCGTCGCCATGGAGAGTGTCGTCGGTTGCATCGGCAAAGCGATCATCAGCGACCTCGCTTCGGGTGCCGCCCTGCTGTTGTCCGCGGCCGAGGGCGCTTACCTGAACGTGCGCATCAACGCCGCCTACCTGACCAACCGCGAACTCGCGGACCGCACCAACGAGCGCGCCGTGAACGTGCGCATCGAGATCCGCCGCCACCAGGAAACCATCGCCTCGTCGGTGGACAAGATGCTCGCATGAAGAACAAGCGCCCGCCGCTGTTGCTCGTCGTGCTCGACGGTTTCGGCGAAGCCGAGGCGGGGCCCGCCAACGCGATCAGCGTGGCCGAACCGCGCTGTTGGAACGAACTGCGCCAGAATTGGCCTTTGACGTCGTTGTCGGCCAGTGGTGAAGACGTCGGGCTGCCGTGCGGCCTCATGGGCAACTCGGAAGTCGGTCACCTCAACATCGGCGCCGGTCGCGTCGTCTATCAGGAGATCTCGCGCATCGATCGCGAGATCCGTGAAGGGCGCTTTCGGCAGAACCCAGCGCTGCGATCGGCCATGGAGCACGCCGTGCGCGGCAATGCGACGCTGCACCTGTTCGGCCTCGTCTCGGATGGCGGTGTGCACAGCAGCGACCAGCACCTGAAAGAACTGCTGCGTGCGTGCAAAGAAGCCGGCTTGACGGGCGATCGCGTCGTGCTGCACGCGTTCCTCGACGGCCGCGACACCCCGCCGCGCTCCTCGCAACCGTTCGTGGCCAACGTCGAGGCCTGGATGCGCGAGTTTGGCACGGGTCGCATAGGCACCGTCATCGGTCGCTACTACGCGATGGACCGGGACAAGCGCTGGGAGCGAGTGCAGAAGGCGTACGACGCTTTGACTCTGGGGCAGGGCCTGGCAGCCGAGTCGGCGCAGGCAGCGATCGAGGCGGCCTACGCCCGAAACGAAGGCGACGAGTTCGTGCTGCCGACGGTGATCGGCTCGCCGGATCGTGGTCGCGTGCGCACTGGCGACGCGGTCATCTTCTTCAACTTCCGAACGGACCGTTCGCGCCAGCTGAGTGAGGCGTTCGTCAGCCGCGAGTTCGACGGCTTCGCGCGCGCTTCCGTGCCGGTCGTCGACTTCGTGACGATGACGCGCTATCGGGAGGACTTTCCGTGCGCGGTGGCCTACGCGCCGCAGAATCTGAAGGGCACCTTCCCGCAGGTCGTCAGCGAACACGGCCTCGCCCAACTGCGCATCGCCGAGACGGAGAAGTACGCGCACGTGACGTTCTTCCTGTCGGGTGGCGACGAGAAAGAACTGCCCGGCGAGCGTCGGGTGCTCATTCCGAGCCCCAAGGTCGCGACCTACGACCTGCAGCCCGAGATGTCGGCGGTGCCCGTGACCGACGCGCTGCTGCGCGAACTGGGCTCGGACCATCGGCCCGACATGACGATCCTCAACTTCGCCAACGCCGACATGGTCGGCCACACGGGCTTCATGGCCGCCGCGGTCAAGGCCGTGCAGACGATCGACCAGTGCTTGCAACGCATCGTGCCCGCCTACCTGAAGCTCGGTGGTACCGTGGCGATCACGGCCGACCACGGCAACGTCGAGTTGATGGTCGATCCCGTCACAGGTGAACCGCACACGGCGCACACGACCAACCCCGTGCCGTTGATCGTCTGCGGCGATGCCGTGAAGGGCAAGCGGCTGCGCAGCAGCGGCCGCCTCTGTGACATCGCTACGACGTTGCTGCCGATTCTCGACCTGCCGCGCACGAGTGGCATGGAAGGACAGGACCTGTTCGCATGAAGCCACCTCTCGCCGACGCGGTCTTTGCAGGTTGCATCGCCACACTGGTCACGACATTGGGGCTCTCGGTGCCCGCATCTGCGCAGGTGCCGCCGCCCGTCGGCGAACGAATCGCGGCCAGCCTGGCCGCAATCGACCCGCAGCGCATCGAGGCGACGATTCGCACACTCGTCGGGTTCGGTACTCGCCACGTGCTGTCGCGCACCGACAGTGACACGGAAGGCACTGGAGCGGCGCGCAAGTGGTTGCGTGAACAGTATGAGGCCATGGCGACGTCGAGCGAAGGTCGTCTGACGGTGGCACTGCAGGCCGAGAGCGTGCCGTGCACACGACCGGGCATGCCCAAGGAAGTGCCGATCGTGAACGTGATCGCGACGTTGCGGGGGGTGGGTGATCCCGACCGTATCTACGTGGTCGGTGGTCACTACGACTCACGCAACGGCCGCGGCGAAGACGGCACAGCACTCGCGCCCGGAGCGGTCGACGATGCGTCCGGCACCGCGGTCGCGCTCGAAGCCTGCCGCGTCATGTGCGCGCAGTCGTTCCTGGCCACGCTGGTGTTCGTCGCCTACGACGGCGAGG
>JBDSBS010000453.1:0-3199 GCA_039921435.1 Planctomycetota bacterium
TCCGTGCCCTGCGCCGCGTTGCGAATACGTTGTTCGCCGATTAACCATTCCCTTCGGGTAGGAGATGCGTCATGGCAGAAGATCTCGCGGTAGCGGTCTCTGACCCCGCCCTGACCGGGCTCGGCCAACGCTACAAGGAGGTGCACGTCTTCTGGCTCGCTGGCATGAGCTGCGACGGTTGCAGCATCGCCGTGACCGGCGGCACCAAGCCCGCCCTCGAGGACCTGCTCGCCGGCACCCTGCCGGGCCTGCCAAAGCTGATCCTGCACCACACGGTGCTCGCTGTCGAAACCGGCGCCAAGTTCCTCGAAGCCTACTACCGCGCCTGGCGCGGCGAGCTGGACGCGCCGTACGTCGTCGTACTCGAAGGCTCGATTCCCGACGAGAAGCTCGCCGCCAACGGTGGCGGCTATTGGTCGGCGCTCGGCGTCGAACCGCCCGAAGGTGCATCGCACGATCCGTGGACTGACCAGCCGATCCCCGTTGCAACCTGGATGGCACGGCTCGCACCTGGAGCCGCGGCTTCGATCGCGATCGGCACGTGCGCGACGTGGGGCGGCGTACCGGCGGCGATCGGCAACCCAACCGGATCGATGGGGCTCATGGACTTCCTGGGCAAGGACTACCGCAGCGGTCTCGGCCTGCCCGTCGTCAACATCCCCGGGTGCTCGCCGGTCGGTGACAACTTCGGCGAGACGGTCGTGGCCGTGCTGCTGTTCCTGCAGGGTCACGGGCCACTGCCCGAGTTCGATGAACTCGGCCGGCCGGCGTGGCTGTTTTCGGAGACCGTGCACCGAGGCTGCACGCGCGCCGGCTCGTACGAAGAAGGCACGTTCGCCAAGGAGTACGGCGACGCCGAGTGCCTCGTCGAGGTCGGCTGCTGGGGGCCGGTCGTGCAGTGCAACATCGTCTCGCGCGGCGCCATCAACGGCGTCGGTGGCTGCATGAAGACCGGCGGTATCTGCATCGGTTGCACGATGCCCGGGTTCCCCGACAAGTTCTCGCCGTTCTACAAGACGCCGCCGGGCTCGACTGTGTCGACCACGGCGTCGCGGCTGGTCGGCTCGTTCATCCGGCCGCTGCGGCGCATGACACTGAGCGGGCGCAATCGCACCGCCAAGTGGCAGAACGAGGTGCCATCGACCTGGGGCAACGTGCCCCGGCGCGGGGTCGTGCAACGCGTCAGCGACTTCTTCTACGACAAGCTGCGCTTCGCAGGCGGCACGAAGCTCTCCGGCAAGGGACCCCACGTTGACGGAGGCGGCCGATGATCTGGTTCGCGCTCGCGCTTCTGATCGTTGTCATCGCCGCAGCACTCCTGATCTGGATCTTGCTCGAGGCGCGCGCGATCCGGCACCACGCCGGTCGGGCTCTGGCTGCCGTCGACGAGGTGCAGCGACGCACGACCGCGCTGCCGGCGATCCTGGCGATCAGCAACGCACTCGACGTCGGCAACGCCGCGGTCGACGAAATCGCAGTCCACGCGACGGCTCTGCGAGCCGCACTGCCCGACGGCAACGGGACCGGAGGTGGATCATGACTTCCTGGTACATCGGGCTCATCCTCGGCGCCGTCGTCATCGTCGTCGTCGCGGTCCTGCTGTCGTGGATCCTCACCGAAGCGGGCCGCATCCGCGCCGGCGCGAGCGCGATCTGGACCTCGGGACAGCGCGTCGCCGGGCAGACGGTGCACATCGCCAGTCTCGCGCAGGTCAATCACCGACTGCGCGCGATCGCCGGCAAGGCCCCGGTCCTGAACGCGGTCCTGCAGGACATCGCCCGGCACGCCGCCGATTGCAAAGGCTGCCCGCGATGCATCACGGGAGACGAAGCATGAACGAGACCACCTGGTTGATGCTGGCGTCCGTCGTGCTGGCCGTCGTGCTGATCGCCGCCCTCGCGCTGCTCGCCGGCCGCATCGCCAGCGAGCTGGAGGCGATCGGCAACAGCGAGAGCTTGAAGAGTGGCCTCGGTGGAACCAGCCTGCTCGCGAAGATCGCATTCGGCGTGCGCGCCATCGAGACCGAAACGAGCCATCTCGGCCCCCAGGCGACGCAGCTCAACACGAACCTCGAGCACGTTGCCAAGGGTCTGACCGACCTGCGCGACTCCGCCACCGCACTCGCCGACGTCGTCGGCAAGCAGAAGGGATGACGCCATGGAACTGACAACCGCGGGCGTCGTGCTCTGGACCATCGCAGTCGTCGTCGCCTACCTCAGCGTGCCGCTGCTCGTCGTCACACTCTCGCGGATCCGCGAGGCGGCGCGCCAGATCGCCGGCTACGCCGAGACGACGCGCACTGCCACGCGCGGCATCGCGGCCAACCTCGAGCCAGTGCCGGCGCTCGAGCGCACCGAGGAACTGCTCGGCGCGGCCGCGGGCATCGCCGAGCAACTCGCCGGCGGCGTCGAAAGCGTCGGCACCGAACTCCTGCGCCGCGCGGGAGGTGGACAATGACCGTGTTGCTCGTGCTGACGCTGGTCTGGACCACGGTGCTGGTGCTCGCGCTGCTGTACTTCCTGGTCCCGACGGCGCTGTACTTGTCGCGCACGCGGCGGCGCCTCGCCGAGGTCGCCGACGACCTCGAACGGGCCGGCCGGCTCTGCGCACCCGTCGACGACAAGCTCGTCACTGTGCACGCCCGGGCGGGTGCAGTCATCGGCGCTCTCGCGCGCGTTCGCGCCGCGCTCGCCGCGGTGCTCACGGCGCTGCGCGCACCCATCTCCTGAACCAACCGGACGACTCCTTTATGTGCTTCAACCAACTGCCCATCGAGTTCGACAGCGCCGGCAAAGCCCGGCTCAAGTCCGGCGTGCGCGATCCCTACGCGTACACCAGTCAGTCGCAGGCGGTCGCCGACGAGCAGGACAAGATCAAGGGCTTGCTGGCGAGCAACGGCTTCATCAAGTCGGTCGACTTCGACCCGATGACGCGGGTCGCGGGTGCACTCGCGTTCCACAGCGTCGTCGACCTCGACCAGCGCAAGGTGCTGTCCGGCAAGTCGATGGCGACGATCTTTCGCGGCTACGAAGTGATCCTCAAGGGGCGTGATCCGCGTGACGCGATCTTCATCAGCAGCCGCGCCTGCGGCGTCTGCGGCGGGGTCCACTCGACCTGCGCCGCGCTGACCCTGGAGATGGCTTTCGGGATCGTGCCGCCGCCGCTCGGTGTCGTCGTGCGCAACATGCTGCTCGCCGCC
>JBDSBS010000454.1:0-9109 GCA_039921435.1 Planctomycetota bacterium
CAGGGTCAGAGTCGGGATGGAGCGTCGCATCGGTGGCTGTGCCGCTGCAGAGTGCGTCGGGCGCGTTTGCAGGACGATACGGCAAGGGGGAGAACTCCGCTTGCGGCGAAACGGCCAGGCAAGGCCCACTGGTCGGGCTGTTCGATCGACTCGACGAACGGCTGGTGCGGCGCCATGGCGCGGGCCTGCTGGTTCGTGCCATACTGCACCGGCACTGGCTGCGAAGTGGGTGGCCTAGTCGCGACCTCTCATGCGCGTGAACTCCCTGGCTTCGTACCTGTTGGTCTGGTTTGCCCTGCCGTTGGCGGCACAGCAGGATGTGCCGACTCTCGTCGCCGACACCGCGGCGTGGCAGGTGCGCGAGGTGGGCGAAGGCGCGTGGTTGCGCCAGCGGTGGTTCCCGCAGCTCTTCACGGGGCCGCAGAGCGTCACCGTTCTCGAAGTGCGGCTCGTGCGCGACCGCGTCTATTTCGACGTCGCTGCGCCCGGACGCCGCACCCTGACGAGTGCGATGGGGCAAGAGACCGGCGCGCTCGCGGCGATCAACGGCGGCTTCTTCGAGATCGAGACCGATGGCCGTTCGCGCGGGCTCTTGCGCCTCGATGGCGTTCTCGTGAGTGCGGCCAGCGCAGGCCAAGGCAGTCTGGGTATCGATGGGAACGGAACCCTGCACCTGCAGCAGCGGCCGGCTGGCGATTGGCCGCAGATGCCCTTTGCGCTCGGTGCTGGGCCGATGCTGCTGCACGGTGGCAAGGTGGTCGACCACGGCGAACGGCAGCGTGCCATTCGTCATCCGCGTTCGGCATTGGGCACGACGGCAGACGCGCGCGTGCTTTGTGTGACCGTCGATGGTCGCACCGACAAGGCCGTTGGCATGAGCTTCGAAGAGCTGGCGACGCTGCTAGTGGCGCTCGGCTGCAACGAAGCGCTCAACCTCGACGGTGGCGGCAGCACGACGTTGTGGGTCGCAGGCCTCGGCGTCTGCAACTTCCCGTGTGACAACAAGCGCTACGACCACGACGGCGAACGCACGGTCGCCAATGCGGTCTTGCTGCATGCGCCGGCTGTGGTGGTCGTCGACGACGACGAGGCGGAGTTGGGCGGTGCTGGGTGGTTGCAGCGCACGGACGGTGAGCACGTGCACGGGGCCGATTTCGCGTTCTGCACGGCGGGGCCCGGATGTCGTGCGTCGTTCGGGGCCGTGCTTCCGTTCGCGGGTCGCTGGCGCGCACTCGCGTGGGCTCCCGAACTGCCTGCCGCGCTTGGTCCGTGGCGCGCATCGTTGCCTGGTGTCGAACAGGTCGTCGAACGCGCCCCGCGCGGCGGTGCATGGGTCGAGCTCGGTGAGTTCGATCTCGGCAAGATCGTTCTCGGCAAGTTCGTTCTCGGCAAGTTCGTTCTCGGCAACGACGAATCGCGGCGCGCGGCGGTCACGTTGGCTGGGGTCGAAGGCAAACCGTTGCTCGTCGATGCCGTGCGGTTCGTGCAAGCGAGCTCGCGCGGTGGCGAGCAGCGCTGACGTCGTCACCACTCGAACCGAGGCCGTGAACGCCTATCGCGGCGGGCTCCGGTCCAGGTTGCGGTACGCACCATGTAGCCGATGCGACCGGCGTGGTAGAGCGCTACTTGGGTCCGAGGTAATCGCGGCAGACGTAGATGTCGGCGTTCATGACGCAGTTGCCGAGCCGCTCGATCTGCATGGATTCGACGCGCTCGATGCTCTTGAAGTGACTGCGCACGCTGGCGAGCAGCTCCGGCCGATCCTCGGGGCGCGGCAGCACGAAGATCGCGTTCTGGCCCACGTGCTCGGCGGGTTCGAACCAGTAGTCGAACATCAGAGCCGGCTCGCCGAGCACGTTCTGCGCCATGACGGACTCGACGTGGGGGCCGGTGTGTCCTTGATCAGCCGTCCGAATGGTCAGTGCGCGCCCCAACTGCGCGGCATCCCGGTAGTCACCTGCGAACGTGAAGACGTTGCCGGTCGCACTATGTTCGCGAACGAGCTGCTCCTCCCAGTGCTCGGTGCGCTCGGCGATCTCCTGCCAACCTGCCCAGGTCGTGCCGGTCGACTGCGGTACAAAGCGAATGACCCAGGCACATGCCGCCACGGTCACACCGCCACACACTCCGACCGCGAGCAGCCGCCGGCGCCAGACCGCGAGCGCTTGGCCGCGATCCTGCCACCACAGGCAGCATCCCAGCAGCAGCGGCACGTAGGCGGGAATCAGCCAGTTGATCTTCACGTGCACGAACAGAGAGTTGCACAGCAGGAACAACGGCAGCGGCACGCCGAACGCCAATACCCACAACACGGCCGGGTCCCGTTTCCAGCGCCGCAACAGCCACGCCACTGCACTAGTGCTGGCGACGACGAGCGGCGGATTGAGCACGCCGAACTGTCCGCCGACGAGCTGCACCAGCCACCTGAACCCGAATTGGGCATTCGAGACACGGTTTGCAGTTTGGAAGCGGAACGAAGCGAAGTTGTTCTGTAGGTTCCAGATCAGTACGGGCAGGAAGACGATCGCGGCCGTAAGCATTCCGAGCCACGGCCAAGGGCGCCGCAGTTGGTGCCGCATGAGCGGGTCGAAGAGCATCACCAAGACCCCGCCGATGGCGAGGAACACGGCGGTGTACTTGCTGAGCAGTGCGCATCCGGCAGCGGCACCCGCGAGCAGCCACCACGCCGGCCGACCGATGCGCACTTTCAGCAGTGCCCAGAGACACAGCGTCCAAAAGAACACGAGCGGCGAATCGGGGTTGCTCAGGAACTTGGTCGCGACGAGGATCGGCACGCTGGCCGTGAGCACGAGCCAAGCAGCGATGCCGGACGAGCGCGCACCGAAGCCGCGCAGCAGCTCGATGCCGAGCCAGGCAGAACCGACGCTGCAGAGCCATGTGCCGAGCCGCAGACCGAAGACGCCGTCGCCAAACACCTGGGTGCCGAGCCAGATGAGCCATGCGACCATCGGTGGGTGGTCGAAGTAGGACAGGCCCGGGTGTTGTGCATAGGTCCAGTAGTAGGCCTCCTGCGCGAACACGGGCATCGCGGCGACCATCAGCACACCGACCAGGCAGGTGCCGGTGAACAGGGCCCATTCGCGCTGTGTCAGCGGCGTGTGCCGCTGAGCAGCGGCGGCGTCGAGGGCGGGGTGGGCGTGGGGCATCAAGGGCATTTGCTTCAGTCGATTGGTCGAGCCTTAGGACTTAGGGGAACCTTGTGTTTGCGCGTTGGCCGCGGCGGGGTTCCGAATTTGGCATCGGGTGCGATGCGGGCGATGCCGCGAATGCGACTTCGACGCGAGTGCCCTTGCCCGTGACACTCTCGACGCGGCAGGTCGCTCCATGTCGTTCGGCGATCGCGCGCACGATCGACAGGCCCAGTCCCGAGCCGCCCGCGCGCCGGCTGCGATCGGCATCGACGCGGAAGAACCGTTCGAAGATGTGCTCGATGCGGTCCGGGGCGATGCCGATGCCATCGTCGACGACCGCGAGCGAAGGTCCGGCGTTGGTGCGTCGCACCTGCACCACGACCGCGCCTGGACCGTCCCGGTAGCGGATCGCGTTGCTGATCAGATTGTCGAGCAGAATGGCGAGCAGGCGCGGATCGCCGCGCACCGTCGTGCCGGGCTGCCCGTCGACCTGCAAGGTGACCTGCTGCGTGGCCGCCGCCGCCGCGTGCGTTCGGGCCGCGTCGCCAGCTAGCGTGCACAGGTCGAGATCCTGCTCGAGGCAGTCGAGTGTGCCGCCATCGGCGCGAGCCAGCACCAGCAGGCTCTCGAGGATGTCGGTCATGCGGTGGGCGCCAGTGAGAACTTCGCCGAGCGCTTCGCGGTAGCCATCGGCTTCGCGCGGCCGGTGCAGAGCCACTTCGGCCTGGGTGCGCATGATCGCCAACGGCGTGCGCAGCTCGTGCGACGCATCGGCGGTGAAGCGGACCTGTCGGGCCAGTGCATCCTGCAGTCGGCCAAAGGCGCGTTCCAACGTGCTGCCGAGCTGGTCGATCTCGTCGCCGTTGCCGCTGCGGACCAGCGCGCCGGGCCGTCCGGCCTGCACGCTTTCGGCGCCGGCGGCCATGCGGGCCAGGGGATCGACGATGCGGCCGGCGAGGAACCACCCGGCCGCGATGGCTGCCAACAACGCCGCGATGGCGCCGGTGGCGAGCGCGAGCAGTAGCTTGCTGTGGGCGGATTGTAGGTCCGTCGTGTCTTCCGCGGTGACGATGCGCAGCATCACGTTCTCGCCGTGCTCGCCGCCTTCGTAGGGGCGCACGGTCTCGAGCAGGCGGAACGCACTGCCGAACGAGCGTGTCGAGAGACGCTGCGCGGGTGACCAGGTCTGGCGATCGTCGGGCGCCATGTCCAAGACACTCAGGCCGCCGCCGAGTGCGACGACCGTGAGATCCGGCACGGTCTGCACGAGGAAGGCGCGGTGCGGGTGTTCGCCAGCGAACTGTGGTTGCGTGGTGGCATCGACCTCGCACACGAAGCGCTCGTCTTCGATCTCGCAGCGGGCAATCAGTGCCTCTGCTCGCAGAGCGAGCCGCTCGTCGAGAGAGTCGGTGGTCGTTCGGGAGTGGTACACGGACACTACCACTGCGAAGATCAGCAACAACAGTGCACACAGCGAGGCAAACCACAGTTGGATGCGCGCACGGATCGACAGGCTCTTCATCGTTCGGGCTCGCGCAGCACGTAGCCGGCACCTCGCACGGTGTGCAACAGGGTCACCTCGGCACCGCGGTCGATCTTGCGCCGCAGGCTCGCCACGTGCACTTCGAGGGCATTGGACTCGGGATCGTCGTCGTGGTCCCACAACGCTTCGATCAATCTCCGTCGCGAGACGACCTGCCCCTTGTGGCGCAACAGGTATTCGAGCAGCTGCATCTCCTTGGTCGTCAGCGCGACTTCCTTGCCACCTCGCCAAACGCGGTGGGCGGCGCCATCGAGGCGCAGGTCGGCGGCGGTCAATTCGGCCGAGGTCGAAGCCGTGCCGATGCGCGACAAGGCGCGCAACCGGGCCAGCAGTTCGGCAAACTCGAACGGCTTGACGAGGTAGTCGTTTGCGCCGGCATCGAGACCAGTGACGATGTCCGAGGTGGTGTCGCGCGCCGTCAGCATCAGGATCGGCAACCGCAGGCCACCCTGACGCAGGCGCCGGCACACGTCGATTCCGCCGATGCGGGGCAGTTGCAGATCGAGTACGAGCAGGTCGTGCGTGCCCGTGCGCGCGGCCCAGAGGCCCTCCTCACCGTCGTGGGCGACATCGACGACGTAGCTCTCCTCGCGCAGCCCTGTAGCCAGGGCCCGCGCGAGCGCCACTTCGTCTTCTACGATCAGGATGCTGGTCACGCGTTCAGGTCAGAGAAGGCTACCCGTGTCTTGCTCGCGTTTCGGCGCTTCTTCGCGAACAACGCCCTGCTTCTTCTCGCCGGCCTTCTTGCCAGGCTTCTCCGCGGCAGGCTTCTCGCCGCCTTCCGTACCCTTGCCATCCTTCTCGAGCTCCGCGCCGGCCTTCGCCTTGGCGTCGAGCGAAGTGACCCCGATCAGTTCGCCGTCGTCGAGCCGGAAGTGGGCACCGATGCGGTGGCCGCGATTGAGCAGAACGACTTCGGCGCGATGCGACTCGGCCACGAGGGCGGCGTGCACGCACGTGCCGCGCAGCAAGGCCCGCGCTTCGGCCACGACCTGAGGGAGCGAAGTGACGCGCGCCTTGCTCGCGGCCATTGCCTTGACCTCGCCGATGTCCTCTTCATCCTCGCAGGCGGCATTGGCGAGCACCTTGCCGTCGGTCGCGTGCACCAGCACCTCGTAGACGGCGCCATCCTTGCCGAAGACCATGATCTCGAAGACGGGCACGCTCTTGTCGCCGTCGGGCGTGCCTTCTGGGGCCTTGCCTTCGAGCTCGGCTGTGACGGCTGTGCCGGGGCGGGCTTCGAGCGCGATGTCGACGGCCTTGTCGAGCCGGATCTTGGCGAGTTGCGCCAACGCGGTCAGGGCTGTGGCTTTATCAGTGTGCACGGCTTGCGCGCGAAGAGCCGGAGAGAGGGCCGTGCCCAGCAGGGCACTGGCGAGAACGAACTGCCATCGGTGCTTCATGATCAGATCCCATGATCGGTTGCGCGCAGCATCGGCGGCGCAGGTGAAGCTAGCCTGAAGGCTCGCTCGAAACCGTGCATCCGTCGGCGACCCGGCGGGATTGGTACGCTTGGAGCCGCCGATGCCACCCACGTTCGATGTCGAAGCCGAGTTGCACCGCCATGGTGCTTCGCTGCGAGCCCTCGCCGGAGCCTTGCTCGGCGACCGCGACGCGGCCGACGACGTCGTGCAGGCGACCTGGCTGCGCGCCGTCGAACGCCCGCCGTTGCACGAGGCGGCGCCCGGTGGATGGCTCGCGACGGTGTTGCGCAACTTCGCCTTGCGCTGGCGGCGCGGCGAACGGCGGCGGCAACGGCGCGAAGAACTGGCGGCGCGCAGCGGTTCCGAGCCGGACATCGCGATGGTCGCCGCGCACGAAGAACTACTGCAGCGGGTCGTCGATGCGCTGCGGTCGTTGCCGCAGCCGTACCGGAGCACGATCTGGATGCGCTACCTCGAGGACGTGCCACCGGCGGTGATCGCTGCCCGCATGGCGGTGCCTGTGGCGACAGTGAAGAGCAGGTTGCAGCGCGGGCTCGCAATGCTGCGCAAGCAGCTCGAGGGGGCGGGTGGATCGCACGATTTTCGCGCGGGTCTGCTGGCGGTGTTCGGCGCCGAGATCGGATCGGGCGTGGGCGTGGTGACGACCGCACTGTTGGGAGTGTTGACGATGACGAGCAAGGCCAAGCTGGTGGTGACGTCGGGGTTCCTGCTGCTGCTGCTGGTCGGTGCCTTCACCTGGTGGCCCGCGGGTGCGCCAGACTCGATGGTCGCGGGCCAGCACCCGACGGGCGTCGAAGTGGCTCGAACCGAACTCGTCGCCGAACCGGCTGTCGGCGCTACGTCGCCCGCGGCGGAGCTGCAGCGTGTGATCGCGGTGCACGAGCGCCCGGTCGGCGACACCACGGGCACGTTGCTGGTGCGAGCCGTTCGCAGCGACCGATCGCCGGTGGCGCAAGAGGCCCTCCTCGTCACGCGCAAAGGCGAGATCCGTTGGTTCACAGAACGCAGCGAGCTGACCGATGCCGCGGGCCAGGCGCGCTTCGAAGGACTGGCGCCGGGAACCATGACCGTGCGGTTGCTGCAGAACTCGCGCGGCATCACGGCAGCGGTCGCCGCGGGCGGAATCACCGAAGTCGAGTTCGTCTTGCCCGAAGGCCTCGCGGTGCGCGGTCTGGTCGTCGACAGAGAACAACGTCCGTTGGCCGGGGCCGAGGTAGTGCTGCTCGAGTTCGATGCCGAGACGACCGTCGTCGTGGCCACAACCGGCGCCGATGGCCGCTTCGCGCTGCGCCACGTGTTTCCGATGAGCATGCTCGGCGCGCGCACCGATCGGCATGCGGCGTCCCGTTGGCAGATGCTGCAAGGCAGCGACGGCGGCGCCGTCGATGTCGTGATCGAGTTGCTCGAGGCTGGCGGTGTGGTCGAAGGGGTCGTGCTGGGCCCGGACGGGTTGCCCGTGCGCGGCGCCTACGTGCGCGTAGGCAAGAGCGAGTTCGAGGGACCGGTCTCGTCGAGGTTGGTGGCGACGGCGGTGCCGGTTCGCACGAGCGAGTCCGGGCGATTCCGCGTCGTGGGACTCGCGGCGGGCGAGCATCCGGTGGTCGTGCGCGCGGCCGGTCTGGTGCCGTGGCGCGGCCAGTGCTTCGTGAGTGCCTTGGCCACGATCACGATGCGCATCGATCTCGTCGTCGGAGTCACCTGCACCGGAATCGTGCGCGACGCGAGTGGTGCACCGGCCGCGGGCGTGCAGATCTCGCCGCGCGGCCTCGATGGCGCCACGTGGTTGTGGACCGAGACCGCTGGCGATGGCACGTTCACGCTGTCGGGGCTCGAGCCAGGCGCGATCGAACTGCGTGCCTCGCACGCCGAACTCGGCAAGGCCAGCATGCGAGTGAACGGCGAGGCGGGGGAGACCGTGGCCTGCGAACTCGCGCTTTCGCGCGGCATCGAGCTGTATGGTCGCGTGCTTGACGCCGCCGGCGCGCCGGTGCCCGACCTCTACGTTCGGGCAGTGGCCGAGCAAGAATCGCCGAACTCGAGTGAGGGGCTCACCGACGCCGCGGGTCGGTTCGTACTCGCCAACTGCGCGGCCGGACTGCTCCGGGTCACCGCCCAGCGCGGCAGTCAGAGCATCCGGAGCGAACACGTCGATCCGCGCCAGGGTGAACTCGAGTTGCGGCTGCTTGGCGCCAGCGCCGCACCCGCCGCGACGGTGCGCATCCGCGGTACGGTGTTTGGCCCCGACGGCGAGCCGGTCGTCGGTACGTTGGTGACGACGCACGACGCCATGGGGGAGTATCGCCGCGAAGAGCCCACGGCCGTCGACGGCAGCTTCGAGTTCGCGGTGTCACCGGGAACCTGGCATGTCTACGTGCCGCCGCAGCTGCTGCCTGGTCACGCGAGCGGGCCACGCGAACTCGCCGCCGACGAGATGTGGGACCTCGGTCGCATCCAGTTGGTGACTGGTGGTACGGCAACCGTGCAGGTGCAGGGTGCGCCGGCCGGGGCGAAGCTCTCCTTTTCGGTGCAGAATCGCGAGCGTCGGCGCTTCGGCGGCCAGTGGCTCGGCGAGGACATGCTGCGCACGAGTGTGCTCGCACCTGGTGAGTACTGCGTGCAGGTCTGGTGCGATGGGTTCACGCGGCGGTTGCTGCCGTTCACGATCCGCGCCGGCGAGAAGGCGCAGATCGAAGCGCGGCTCGAGCGCGGCGTGCGGCAGCGGCTCGAGGTCGTGCGCGCCGACGGCGCGAAGGTGTCAGGCCGGTTGTCGCATTCGCTGCACCATGGCGACGAGACGCTGATCGATAACCTGCTCGTCTACTGGGACCGGCCGCCGGTCTACGCCTTGGACGGGGCGCTGACGGCCGAGTTCTGGCTCGCGCCCGGCGCCTACCGCCTCGAGGCCATGGACGCGGCGGCGGCGGTGAGCGGTGCGCAGTTCACGGTCGGCGAGCACGAGGCAGCGCCGG
>JBDSBS010000455.1:0-9606 GCA_039921435.1 Planctomycetota bacterium
TTCTTGTGCGTCCATGTCTTTGATCTCGCGCTCCAGGTAGGGACGCGGACCGACCAGGCTCATCTCACCCTTGAGCACGTTGAACAGCTGCGGCAGCTCATCGAGGCTGAACTTGCGCAGCACCCGACCGACGCGAGTGATACGCGGGTCCTTCGGAACCTTGAATGCAGGTCCGTCCTGAATGCTTGCACTGCGCAACAGATTCTGCTGTGCGTCGGCACCGACCCGCATGGTGCGGAACTTGAAGCAACTGAAGTTCTCGCCGTTCTTGCCGACGCGCGTCTGTCGGTAGAACACCGGGCCTTTGCTGGACAGCTTCACTGCGAGGGCGCACACGATGAAGACCGGCGTCAGCATGACCAGGGCCGCGCAAGCGCCAACCATGTCTATGGAACGCTTCAGCAGTGCTGCCAGGTCCTGATTCGATGGCGTGGACATCGCCAAGCCCGGCCGGCCGGCGTTCCAGGCGAGATCGACTCGCAGATGCTCGACGGCGAGGAAGGATGGGAAGTAGTGGACGCTGAGCCCCATCTCATCGCAGGTTTGGAAAACCCGGCGGACTTCCCCGGTCACGGCTTTGTCAGAAGGGCTGACGAGCGCTAGCTCGATGCGATGGTCGCGCAGAGTGGCTGGCAGATCGTTGATAGGGCCCAACCTCTCGAGGTGCGGCATGGCCGCGCTGTCCTCGCCGGAGAACGGCACCGTGCCGACGAACTCCATGCACGCTTGTGCGTCGCGTCCAGAACTCAACCCGCGGGCGCTGGCGCAGGCGCCGACGACGATCGTGCGAGGGCGGCCGCTTTGCGCACTGAGCGGGTTCGCCGAGAACAGCAGCCGGCTCAGCGAGAGCAACAACCAGCCAGCCGCGAGCACGATCCAGATGTCGAGATTGGGATGATCCATGGCGGAGATCGCTAGCAGACCTGCGACACCCCACGTGGCGGCCCAGGTCTCGGCAACCCGGCGCAAGGCAAGATCGCGATTACGGTTCGCCGGAACCTTGTAGGTGCCAAGCCGGTTGGCAATGAGTGCCCAGACGACGCCGAAGATCGCAGCGTGGCCCGCCACCATGGCAAGGAACGAGGGCTCTGATAGCCCGGCGGGTCGCGACCAGATGCCGCCGCACGTGAGTGCGGCAAGCAGGCAGGCCAAGTCCATCAAGGAGCTGGCCACCCGGCGGTGGTTGGAACGAGACATGGTGGAACGAGATCGGTCCTGGCGAGAATTCAAATCTAGTATCGACTACTGCGTTGGATACACCGAACACACGCGCCTCGGTATCGGCAGTTCCGGGGAGCGGAACATCGGGGAAAGCGATTGTTTGTGGCAAACGCACGCCACTTTTTTTTGCTTTCTGGACGTCGGTTGGATTTCCCTCTGGCGAAAGCCCTTCCCAGCGCGCCACGCCGCCTGAGTCTATCGGTTGCGGTGCCGCGTGGACAATGGAGTGGTGGACGCGTGGACGGTGTGAACTGGGGCGTCGAGCCGCTGTTCCGTGGACCAGGCTTAGTTCCCGGGCTCGTCGAGCTGGGCCAGCTGCTGCGCTACGGATGCCCCCGGAACCAGCGTCAGGCTCGATATGCATGCGAGAGTCATGAACCAGATTACCATGATCTGATCGAAGTAGCTGACCGCAATGAAGTTCATGCAGTGCATGAACAGCGCCGTGCCGAGCGCCCACGAGACAAACCGGTAGTGTCGGCCCGCTTCGGGAAGGCGCATGCTTCTTGACACTCCAGCAAATGCCAGCCACACGATCGAAACGAACATGCAGAGTCGCCAGATTCCGCCGTTGACGCCCTCGGCCACGAACTGGTTGGTCAAGTCCTGCAATCCAGGACCCCAGTGCCCAGTCTGCGGAGTACCGAGCAGCCACCACTCAGGGAAGTAGAGGAAGAACTTGTCGACCAGGTGGAATCGATGCCACCCCGTCGAACCGCCGACGATGTCGACGCGCGCCAGCAGGTGCCAGACCGGCTGCTTCATCATGAAGAAGTGCAGCACGCACAGCCAGAGCACGACGAGCCATCGGATCCACGGCATTGCACCGCGAGCCAGGAAACCGGCCCCTCCGACGATGCCGAAGGCGATCGCCATCACGGGCGTGCTCGAAGCGCACATCGCGACAATTGCCGTGGCGGAAGCGATTCCGGCCACGGGCAGGAACCAGCGACCCTTGATCCAACCGCCGATCAGGTAGAGCGGCATGAGGCAAGCCCAGAAGCAGCCGGCGAGGATGGCGTGGGCGAAGGCGCCTTGGCAGCGCAGGCGGCCGTCGCGGATCTCGGTGAACTCGGGCACGCCACCGAGGAACGCGAACATGTTCTTGCTGGTGCGGCTCTCGACGAAGAAGACTGCCGCGACCGGAAAGCTGCACAGGATGAACTGCGTGGCGAGGGTGATCGCGTCTCGGTAGCCGCGCACCAACTGTCGGAAGCAGAAGTAGATCATCATCGCGTCGATGGCGTTGCCGAGGCGGTTGATGAGCACCGTGAGAGTCATTGCCTGCAAGGTTCCGGTGACGACGCATGTCGCTGCCCACACCACCATGCACCGATCCAGGTGGTTCCACAGGAGAGGCCGAGTGTCGCCGCGCAAGAACAGGCGCGCCCACACCACCAGCATCAGCATGCGGATGAAGGTGAAGTCGATCGTGGCGACTACGAGTCGTTGCCCCGCAGGGATGAAGCACAGCAGGACGATCACCGGCAGGGTCGCCCAGCGTCGTGGCACGAACATCGCCAGCGCCGCAGTCACCGCCAACGCAGCCACGCCCACCGGATGCACATCCGTGGTGTTGCCGAATTCGGCGCCCGCCTGGGGGATGTCTGGGTCCTGTAGCAGCAACGACAACACGGTGGGTTAGCTCGGCTTTGGCCCGCGGCCAGCTTGATGCGGAGTGGGCGAAGCGATCGGGAGTTCAGCCACGATGCACGTCCGGTCGAAGATCTCGACACCGAGCCGTGAATTCCAGCGCCTCGTCTCTGGCGCGAGTGCTGGCTTCCGTGCAACCCCGAACATACCCTGCCACCGTGACCTCGATCACCATTCGCGCAATTCTCGGTGTCTGGCTGGCACTGTCCCTCGGGGCGTGTTCTTCGGCTCCCCCTTTCGATGCCAAGGCCGTCGCCACCGAGTGGGTTGCCTACATGCAGCGCGACTACGTATTGCGCGCGGGCGATCGCATCTCGGTGCGAGTGAAAGAGCTCGCCGGCAGTGACGCCACGGAGGCGGCGGGGGTGCAGGAGGTCGTCGTTTCGCCGACCGGCAGCATCGACCTGCGGCTCGTGCCTACACCACTCCAGGTCGCTGGCAAGTCGGTGGGTGCTGCGCGCACCCTGATCATGGACGCCTACAAAGGGGAGTGGGCAAGTCCCACGGTCAGTGTCGCGTTGATCGAAGCGGCAGTCCAGTCGGTCTACGTGTGCGGCGAGGTTCGAGCTGCGGGTGCCGTTCCGTACCGGCCGGGTCTGACGATGACCCAGGCGATCGCCGTGGCCGGTAGCTTCAACTACACCGTCAAGCACTCCGACATCCGCATCCTGCGCATCGCCGCGGACGGCAGCCAGCGCACGTTCCGAGTCAACATGGATGCGGTCTTGCTCGACCAGTCACCCGACTTCCTGTTGCTGCCAGGCGACGTCGTCTACTGCCAGACCTCGGGCATCGCAGATGCTGGCAACTGGGTGGACCTCTGGTTCCGTCGCTTGCTGCCGTTCTCGCTCGGCGGCCCGGCTCTCGGCAACATCAAGTAGCCGGGACGCCATGTGACCAGGCTCCCGCGGTCGGTGCAGTCGCTGCTGTTGCCTCTCGTCATGGCAGCGGCAATGCCGGTGACCCTCGTGCTCGCGGTCGCCGTGTTGTTGCTCGTGCACGTCGTCGACCTTCTCTGGTGGCCGGTGGTGCGATTGCGGCGGCACCCGTGGCAGCCGCGCCCCCGCGACTGTTCGGCGGCCTCCATCGTCACCGTGACATGGAACGGCAAGCACCATCTCGAAGGTCTGCTGCCCTCGCTGCGCTCGGCCGTTGCCGAGCACGGGGGCGATCACGAGGTCATCGTCGTCGACAACGGCAGCACCGACGGCACGGTCGAGTGGCTGCGCGCCGAGCACCCTTGGGTCAAGGTCGTGGCGCTGCCCGACAACCGATTCTTCGTGCGCGGCAACCTCGCGGGCGTGCAGCAGGCGAGCAAGGATGTGCTGTTGTTCCTCAACAACGACATGGTCGTGCAGCCAGGCTTCTTGCGACCGTTGCTCGACGGCCTGCGCGATCCCGAGGTGTTCGCGGTAGCGGCCGAGATCTTCTTCAAGGATCCGAACAAACGCCGCGAAGAGAGCGGTCGCACGCGCGGCGAACTTCGTTCCGGATGGCTCCAACTCGCCCACGTGATGCCGAGCCGCGACGAACGCGAACTCGACTACGCACCCACTTTTTGGGCCGGCGGGGGCAGCGCCGCTTTCGATCGCGCGATGTACCTCGCCATCGGCGGCTTCGACTCGCTCTACGATCCGTTCTACATGGAGGACGTGGGCCTGTCGTACGAGGCGTGGAAGCGGGGGTTCCGCGTCTTGTTCACGGCGCAGAGCTCCGTGCTGCACGAGCACCGCGGCACCAGTCGCAAGGCGTTCGGCGACGAGTTCGTCGACGCGATGATTAGGCGCAACCAGCACCTGTTCCTGTGGCGCAACCTGACGTCGCCCGTGTTGCTTGACTACGTAATGCTGTCGCTGCCGTTCTCGATGCTGTTGCGTAGCAAGCGACCGGGGCGCAGTCGTGCCTACGGGCTGTGGTTCGAGTTCCGTGCGTTCTTCCGGGCACTGCCGCGCTTGCCGCAAGCTCTGAAGAAGCGCTGTGCCGCGCGGTTGCACCACGTGCGAACCGACGGTGCTGTCTTTGGCGAAGCGAACTCCATCGTCGCCCACCGCCGCGCCAACGACACCGGGTTCGGCCACCTAGCGGTGCCGAACCCGCACACGGGCCTCCGGATCTTGGTCCTGAGTGCCAGGCTGCCTCGGCTTGCCGTCGACGGATCGTGGGTCGTCCTCCGAAGGCTCGTCGAGCAGGCGCGCACGCACCGCATCACGTTGTTCGCGTTCGTCGAAGCGGGCGACGACGACGGCGACGCCTCGGCTCTGCGACAGCATGGCATTCATGTGGTGACCACCGTGCGCACACGCAATCCGATGCCCGGCAATCTGCACCACACGGTGCCGTGGCGGCTCTGGCGCGATTACAACGCGCCGGCGATGCGCGACGCCGTCGTTCGTCAGATCGAGGCCGTGGACTACGACCTCGTGCAGATCGAGTACATCGAGATGATGCACCTGTTGCAGTCGGTGCCCAAGCACGGGCCTTGGGTCTACACGTGCCACGAGTCGCTCGGTCTGGCGGCGGCGAGGGAGCGCCACGGCGTGCGCGGTCTGCGGGCCTGCGCGGCCGGCTTTCGCGCCATGCAGGCGAACGCGCACGAACGGTCCGTACTGCGCGCCGCCGACCACACAGTGGCGCTTTCTCGAGTCGATGCCGAGCACCTGCAGCGCCTCGGCCTGTCGCCCGTCAGCGTCGTGCCCAGCGGCCTCGAGGTGGCGCAGTTCGTGCCGGCGCTGCCAACAGCCGAGGCACCGGCAACCGTGCTCTTCGTCGGCTACTTCCAGCACGAGCCGAACGTCGACGCCGCGATCTGGCTCAGCGAAGTGATCTTGCCCGAGCTGCGTGCGCTCGTGCCGACCGCGCGCGTCCGTCTCGTCGGGCGCGATGCACCGCCGCGGGTGCAGGCCCTGGCTGCCGACGGCGTGGAGTTCGTGGGGTTCGTGCCAGATCTGGCGACGGAGCTCGCCGCGGCGACCGTCGTCGCGTTGCCACTGCGCAAGGGCAGCGGCTTACGCGGCAAGCTGCTCGAAGCTTGGGCCGCGGGCAAAGCCGTCGTCGCCACCAGGTCAGCGACCGAAGGCACGGCTGCGCGCGACGGCGAACACTGTCTCGTTGCCGACGATCCCGCGTCGTTCGCAGCGGCACTGGCGCGCCTGATCGGCAACGCCGCCGAACGCGCGCGACTTGGTGCCGCCGGACGCACTCTCGTCGCCGCGCAACACTCGACGCGCAGCGTCGTCGAACGCTACGACGCGATCTACGCCACCCTGGTGAGGCCGCGCGCATGAGGGTCGCCGCCTTCTTGACGGCGGATCGCACGGCGGCCATCTCCCTGCTGGCTGCATGGCGAGTGCTCTGGCCCCAAGCGGAGTTCGTGGTCTTCGCCAACGACGAGGACCGGGCGACACTGCAGGCCTCGGCACCAGGCGTCGAGTTCCGCCGCGACAAGCCACCGACCGGCAAGCTCGCGTTCGTGCGGGCGCTGCGTCGAGAAGGTTTCTCGCAGGTTGCAGTCGCTTGGCACGGTGGCGAACGAATCCTGCCGCTGCGAGTCGTTGCGCTGTTGCTCGGTTGTCCGGTGCTCGCCGTCGATGAGCGGGGACGCGAACGTGCGGTGGGGCTGTGGCGGCCGTGGACTTGGTTGCCGCACCTGCTGCGTCGAGCCGCGTGCACCGATGCGCTGCAGTACTCCCGCCTCGCCGCTGCCGGCTACCGGTGTTCGGTGGGCCTGCTCGTCGCGATGGTCCGGCTTCCGCTGCGCCGCTGGCTCGGGTAGCGCGCGCCCGAAAAATCTGTTCTCGGGGCGGAGGGCAAGTGGGGGCAAGTGGAGGGCAAGCTACCCCGGCAGCACCGCAGCGCTTCGGTTACACGCGTTCGTGTTCCAAGCCATAGCATCGCCGCCGAGCGGCGAGTTGTCGCTGACCTTTGCTGTCGCCGTTCACGGTAGGCAGCTCGCCCGGTGGCGTCGCTGCTCGTTGCTCACTTGCCGCGGACCTGGATCTTGGTCGGGCGCGCCTCAGGCTGCTTGGGCACCGTCACAGTCAGTAAGCCTTGCTTGTAGACCGCCTCGATGTCCTTGTTGGTGGCGTCCTGCGGCAGTGAGATCGTGCGGCTGTATTGGCCGTAGCTGTGTTCGACGCGGTGCCAGCGCTTGCCCTGGGTCTCCCGGTCGTCTTTCCGCTCCGCGGTCACGTGCAGCATGTGGTCCTGCATGTGGACGTGGATGTCCTTTTCGTCGAGGCCCGGCAGCTCGAACGACAGCTCGTAGTGGGTCTCGGTCTCGCAGATGTTGGTGCGCGGCGCGCCGCCGGTCTCGTTGACGCCGTAGAAGCCCTGCGGGGCGTCGCCGAAGAGGCGGCCGAACAGCGTCTGGAACGGGTCTCGGGTCGGCAGTTGGGCGACTTGTTCTTGGGTTGTTTGCATCGTTATGGTCCTTGGTGTTGTCGGTGAATGACCCGCCATGAGCAAGCGATGTGCCGAACCATGCCATCTTGGCCATTGTGCCATATGAAGTCTGTATAAGAAGGAGTTAGAGCACTTTCGTCCGGTGTCTGTACACACCAATTAATGCCAAAATGGCGCATGCATGCCACGTTGGCGTCAGGGCGTTCACGCACGGCACCGACCTTCCAGGTGAACCCGGTCGCGCACCCGCGGCTTCGATCGACGCGACAATCGCGCGCGTCGCTCGCTGCTTGAACTCGGTTTCGAGGTGGGAGCGCATGACATCGACGCCTCCCGGCCAAGACCCTACGGCAACACCAGCCGCGGCGGCCGGCCGAAGAGCTGCGTGAACATCATGCCCTTCTCCGCCACGGCCTTGGCCTCCAACGTCAAGCGGGTGTGCTGGTCGCCGGCCAGGATCGGTCGCAGTTCGACGTGGTCTTCCCGGATCTTCACGCTGACGCCGCGCACGACGCCGGCGTGCTGCCGATCGAGCGCGTCGGCGAGGCGCAGAATCGCGGCGAGGCGTTCGAGCAGCGAACGATCGCGCCGCCGTAGGCCCATGAACTCCTCGTGGTCGCGCATCGGCGGGCCCCTCCGGTGGTAGCGCGCGAGCAGTGCAACGATGAGCCGTTCTTCATCGGCGAGGCCAACCAGCTCGCTGGACTGGATTAGGTACTGCGAGTGCTTGTGGTGGCTGTCGTTGTTGACGGCGACCCCGACGTCGTGCAGCAAGGCGGCAGCTTCGAGCAGCACGCGCGCGCGGCCGCCGAGGCCGTGCAGTTCGGTCAACTGGTCGAAGAGCTGGCGCGCTAGTACCAGCACCGACTCGGCGTGGTCGGATTCGTAGTGCCACCGCCGGCCCATGGCGCGGCACGAAGACAGCACGACGTCGACGTGGTCCTCGGCAGCGAACGAGCCGAAGTGGCCCTGCACGACTTCCTGTAAGAGGCCGTCCTTGATGCCAACGCGCGGAATGAAAATGCGGTCGACACCGGCGAGTTCGGCGAGGCGCGCGTAGACGATCCCGGCCGGCACGATGGTGTCGGCGCGGTCGGGCTTGAGGCCGCGCTTGTCGATGCGGTCGGCAACCGCGATGGACGCGAGGTCGTCGATCTCGCGCCGCAGGTCGGCGAGGCTCATCGTCTCGACGCCTTCTGGGCGACGCCCTCCGGCCCGCGCCGCCGACAAGTCGCTGAGGCTCTCGACGTTGCCGCCGACGGCGATGCAGCGCTCGATGCGGGTCTTCTCGAAGCGGTCGACGATGCGCCGTTCGAGACTCTTCATGTGCTTGGTCAACAGTTCGACGAACGACTCGCCCGAACTCTCGGTGTCGCGTAGCGACTCCAGCATGCGCAGCGCGCCGAGGCGATACGAGTCGGCGTTGGTGACCTGTCCGGCTTCGACGAGCACGACTTCGACCGAGCCGCCACCGACGTCGACGAGCAGCGAGTTGCCCGAGCGAAGGTCGACGTGCGCTTCCACGCCGAGCTTGAGCAGGTAGGCCTCCTGAGTGCCCGTGATGACCTCGATCTCGATGCCGCAGGCGTCGCGCACGCGATCGACGAGCAGGTCGCGATTCTGCGCATCGCGCATCGCGGACGTCGCGATCGCGCGGATGTGGAGCACACCGAGCCGGTCGCAGCTGGCGCGGAAGCGGCGGAAGGCGTCGACGGTGTCCGCCAGCGTGGCGTCTGCGATCTGGCCCGTCTGGAACACTTCGCGACCCAGGCGCATTGGTGCGCGATGGCTCTCCAGGATGGCGATGGCGCCCGCGTTGGCCTCCGCGATGAAGAAGCGCACGGCGTTGGAGCCCATGTCGACGATGCCAAAACGCGCGGAGTCCGCCATGTGGTGCGCAGGCTATCGACTGATGGCCGCAGGGGAAGGTGCTGTCGTGCTGAGGGGACCACCGGCGTCGCGATTGCCGCGCAGCCGATGTTCGCTTCATGCCGCAGCGGCGCACTTTGGTAAGCTTGCGGTTGCATGAACGTGCCGAAGGACCCGAAAGAACCCGACGAACCCATCCCGCCGCTCTCCAGCACGCTGCAGTACGTGAAGGCCGTGCAGGGCGAAGGCGACACCGAAGTGTCGTGGTCGAACCTGCACGACAAGGTCGTGCGCTGGGTCGGCGAAGCCACCGCGGGGCAGAATCTGCCGACGGACAAGAGCACCGACGACCTGACGCAGGAAGTCTTGATGCAGGTGTTCCGCGACATCGCGGAGTTCAAGGTCGAGCCGGGCGCGTCGTTCTCAGGCTGGGTGCGCATGATCGCGCACCGCAAATTGAAC
>JBDSBS010000456.1:0-3864 GCA_039921435.1 Planctomycetota bacterium
GTGACATGAGCGCCAGTGCCTGTCGCTCCTGTTCGAAGCGCGACAGCACCGCCTTGCTGTCCATGCCGAGCTTGATCAGCTTGAGCGCCACGCGCCGCTTCACGGGCGTCGACTGCTCGGCCAGGTAGACCGTGCCCATGCCACCTTCGCCGAGTTCGTCGAGGATCCGGTACGGACCGATCTGTTGGGGGCGCGGCGCGCTCCGGTCGCGGACTGCTGTCTGCGCTTCCATGTCGTGCAGGATCGCGAGCACTTCTTCTGCCAGATCCTCTTCGTCACCCGCCTGCTGCCGAACGAACACCTCGCGCTCGCCGGGCGGCAGCTTCCACGCCCGCTCGAACAGGGCCTGCGCGCGCCGGGAGCGATCTGGGTTCCGCGTCGCGTCGTCGCTCATCGCCGCACCCTTCGCTCATGATCGCGCCCACGATCGCGCGCGCGAGCGTCGCTCGGCATGCGCACAACGGTGGGGGAGTTGGCCGTCTCCATGGCGGGCCCGCAGCATAGCTGGCGGCCCGGTTGCGTTCACGCGGCCGTAAGCCGGCGCGCAGTCTACGTGAGTTCGACGATCCGTTGGCCGGCGTCGAACGCGGCTACGATTGTGTCGAAGGTGCGGTCGAAGGCGTCCAGCAACGAGCCCTTGCGGCAGTTGCCGAGTCGGACCCAGACGAGGCGGCCGGAGTCGTTCGGCCGATTCGCGAGGAAGAACAAGTCCTCGTCCTTGCTCACGACGACGCGATCCTGCTGGCCAGCCCAGAGCCAGATTGCAGCGTCCGACGCATCATCCAGCCCGACCTCGGTCACGTGTGTGGCTTCGTGCCCGCGCTGCCCCAAATGACGCGCGAGCTGCAACGGCAACTGGTTGTCGACCAGGAACCTCACGCCACGCGGATGACGGCGTGGTTGGTTTGATGGGCGGCGTAGGCGATGGCGGCGAGCACGTCCTCGCGCTCCAGGCCCGGATAGTCGGCGACGATCTCCTCGATCGTGGCTTCGTTGGCGAGCAGCTCCAGGATGTCCGTGACCCGGATGCGTTTGCCGCGGATGCAGGGTCTGCCGCCGCACTTGCCGGGTTCGATGGTGATCCTCTGGAGGAGAGCGGCGGTCATGGCAGGAATGTAGCTGATTTCGCGGCGTCAGCAACGGCGCCGAGGCGCAGCGGTGGTTGGCCGTCCCAAGGTCGAGTCGAGGCGAGCCGAAGCTGCGACGACGTCTCGCTGGTCACCGCCTTATCGCCCGCCGCCGTCGAAGCAGGAAGGAGCAGTTCGGGTGGTATGTTCTGCATGTGACCGAGACGCCCGTCGAGGACGTGCACATGGCCCTGGAGAAGAACCTGCAACGAACTGAGGACACGTTCATGAGCGCTGCCGAGAAACTGCGCCGCGAAGGACTCGCGCAAGGCCTGAGCCAAGGCTTGACCCAGGGTCGCACCGAAACCCTGCTCCGCCAGCTCAACCGCCGCTTTGGCCCTCTACCCACGGATCTCGAAGCACGCCTTCGCGCCGCGACCTCGGCGGAACTCGACCGCTGGACGGACCGCATCCTCGACAGCGCGACCCTCGATGGGGTGTTCGGCGACGGCTGAGGCCGGGCTGCCGACGGATCGCACCTGTTCGATGGGCCATTGCGTCGCTTGGCCGCCGGGTGTGCCCGGCGGGGCGGCACTGACGCGTCGCCGACAAGCGTGTCGATCTGAAAGCACGCCTCCTGCTCGCGTCAGACGCAACGTCGTTTCCTCGTTCGTTGCCGAGAAGTTCCACACGACGCAGCCCCCGGTCGTTCGCTACCCTTCGCCGCCGTGCCACGTCGCCTGATCTTCTGGAGCCTCGCTGCCGTGGCCGTGCTCGCCGCCGTCTGGCAGGCCTGCGCGCTGCGCTGGACCTGCGACGACGCGTTCATCTCGTTCCGCTACGCGCAGAACTTCGCCGAAGGCCACGGGCTCGTCTTCAACCTCGATCCCAACGAGGCGGCCGTCGAGGGCTATACGAACTTCAGTTGGACGATGTGGCTCGCGATCGGCGTGATGCTGGTCGGCGGCGACGTTGCGCTCGAACTGTGGTCGGTCGTGTCGGGTGTCGTGTGTCACGGCGGCGTCGTGCTGCTGCTGGCGAGCCTCGCCTGGCGTGCCAGCAGCGGTCGCGCGCTCGTGCCGATCGCGGCGTGTGCTTACGCAGCGATCCACCACGCAGCGTCGTTGGCGCCGGCCGGGCTCGAGACCGCGCTGTTCGTGCTGCTGGCGACCGTGCTGCTGCGCTTTGCACTGTCACTGCGCTGCTACCGCAACGCGTGGTTGGCCGGCTTCGTCGGTGTGCTGATTGCGATGACACGGCCCGACGGTGCGATCTTCGTCGCGATGACCGGGCTGTTCGTGCTGTTCGATGCCTGGCGGCGTCGCGCGCCGCGGCTGGTGGTTGGCTACGTCGTGCCGTTCGTGCTGGTGTTCGTGCCGTACCTGCTGTGGCGGCATGCGTACTACGGCTACTGGGTGCCCAACACGTCGTTTGCGAAGTCGGCCGGGGTTGCGTATCCGGAGCTCGGTTGGCCCTACGTGCGCGACTTCGTGTTGTGCTACTGGGCGCTGCTGCTAGCACTCGTGTTGCCGGTTTGGTTCGTGGTGAAGAAGCCCGACCTGCTCGCGAACATCAGCTCGTTCTTGGGGCGCCGGCCGTGGCTCGCGATGCTCTTGTTCACGTGGCCGTACCTGGGCTTCGTGGTTTGGGTCGGTGGCGACTTCATGTTTGCGCGCTTCGTGCTGCCGGTGCTGCCGGCCGTGCTGCTGGCATTCGACGTCGCCTGCCAGCGCTGGCGCCCGCTGTGGATGCAGCCGGTCATTGCTGCCGCGCTCGTCGTCGGACTCACGCTGCGCGTCGAACCCGAGCTCCTCAAGTACGAACTGGCGTACTCGGACAATCGCCGCATCTCGATGGGGCTCGTGGACATCGCACGCACCTACGGCGAGTACCTGCAGAAGCTGTTCGCCGGCCTCGACGTTCGTCTCGGCATTGCTGGCGCCCACGCCAACCTCGCCTACCGGTCGCGCGCGCCGGTTGCGATCGAGTGTGCGACGGGCCTGACCGACGCCTACATCGCGCACCTGCCCATCACGGGACGCGGCAAGCCTGGGCACGAGCGCAGCTATTGGCTCTACCCCGACTACCTCGTGCAGCGCGGCGTGCAGTTCATGTTCGAGCTGAACTTCGGCAAGGAGATTCGAGACGGCGTTCCTGTCGACGTGGAACCGTGGCGCCAGATCGACTTCCCCGTGCCCGGCACGCCGATCCCGTTGCCGGCGCGGCTCGTCACGTGGGACCGCAAGCTCATGCAGGAGCTGCGCCGCCGCGATCCCGGCATCGTCGTGCAGGACTTCGAGCAGTTCCTCGACGCCTACATCGCCGAGCTCCCGAACAAGACCAAGGCGCAGGTCGCGGCGGACTTCGCCAGGTTCCGCCCCTTCTACTTCGACCGCGAAGGCGACCCGGCGCGGCGGCAGGCGTTCGAGGCGTTCCTTCGTTAGGTTAGGAGTTAGGAGCTAGGGGTTCGGAGTTAGGAGTTAGGGCCCGCGCAACAATTGCCGCGTAGTGGGGCAGCATCGTCGTCCGCGACGGCGTCGTGCGTGCTCGGGTCGAACGTCACGCGGTGGCCGGCAGATCGTGCACCGACAGCAGCCCTGCGCGCCGCCAGCCCGTGCGCAGTAGCCAGGTGCCGGGATCGACCGTGGGCCGCGGGATGCCATGCAGACCCGCGACGCGAACCATTTCGCGGAAGCCGTCGAACCACGGTGCGGAGGTGAAGGTGTCGATCGCCTGGGGCACGGCGACCTCGCGGCCTTCGGCCGCATGCTTCTTGCCGTTCGCCAACACGTAGCGA
>JBDSBS010000457.1:0-8638 GCA_039921435.1 Planctomycetota bacterium
CCGCGACCCCTGCCGCGGTGATCGCAGGCCGCCCCTGGTCACCGGACTTCAGACTGTAGCGAATGCTGCCGTCTGGCAACTGGCAGCGCTTGATGTACTCGACGGCGCGATCGATCGTCTTCTTGTCGACGACGATGCCGGCCAAACGGCACGCGCGCAGCGCCTGGATCTGCGTCACCGTCACGCTGCCTTCGTCGTCGTTGACGTCGGGCTCGTAGGTCCATCCACCGGCCGACGACTGGGCCGAGGAAACCAGGGTGACCGCCTTGCCGAGCACGCGCCCGAGCCGCTGCTGCTTCTTCACGTCCTCTTCCATGCCGAACACCGAGGCGAGGAACAAGGTCGCAAAGCCATGTCCGTACATGCTGTGGTGCTCTTCGCGCAGCACGGCGATGAGTCCCGTGTCGGCATCGGCCTGTTTGAGCAGGAAGTCGGTGGCCTGCCGCACCTCGCGCCAGTGCTTGCCGCGCGTCGGTGTCGAGCCAGACGCGACGAACGCCATGCCCGCGAGCCCCGTCATGGCCGCGGGGTAGCTGCCGTAGCCTCCCGCGTTGCGCCAGCTGCCGTCGCTGGCCTGGTTGCGCGACAGCCAGCCGAGGCCACGCTGCTGCGCCTCGTGGATCTCCGACGTGACGCCGGGCGGGTAAGCGGTGTTCTGCGCAAGCGCGCGCGCCCCAATCAGCGCCGCGGCGAATGCGACGACCTGTGCCACGATCGAGAATGATCTCATGCTGTCGTCTTGCGATGGGGCCGTGTTGCACGGGGGCGGATGCGCGGTCGCAGCCTATCGCACCCTCACGGGACGACCAGCTCCCCCCGCACGACGGTGACCGCGTGGCCGCGCAGCAGCACACGGGCGCCAACGACCTCGGCCTCGACAACTCCACCGCGCGCCGAAGCCTGATAGCCGCGCAACTTGCTCACACCGAGCCGTTCGGCCCAGTACGGCGCGAGCGAGCAGTGCGCCGAACCCGTCACCGGATCTTCCTCGACCCCGACGCGCGGGCCGAAGAAGCGCGACACGAAGTGCCACCGCCGCGCGGCCTTTGCGGTCACGATCACACCGCGCACGGGCAAGCGGCGCAGTAGAGCAAAGTCAGGCTTCAGCTCGCGAACGATCCGTTCGGAGCCGACTTCGACCAGCAGATCGTCGTCGCTGCGCGCCACCGCGCGCGGCACGGCACCGAGTGCACGCGCCAATCCCGCCGGTCGTGCGCAAGGTCGCGCCAACCTCGCCGGAAAGTCGAGCTCGATCGCCTTCGCAGCGCGCCGCGCCACGAGTCGCCCACTGCGCGTCTGAAACAGCAGTTCCTGCGTGGGCTCTGCGATTCGTTCTTGCCACAGCACGTGCGCCGCCGCCAGTGTCGCGTGGCCGCACAGGTCCACTTCGACCGTCGGCGTGAACCAACGCAGCGAGAACCCCTTCGCCGTCGGCCGCACGAACGCCGTCTCCGACAGGTTCATCTCTGCGGCAATGGCCTGCATCCAAAACGCGGGGCGCGGGGTGTCGAGCAAGCACACGGCGGCTGGGTTGCCGCGGAACGGCTTGTCGGTGAACGCATCGACATGGAAGCACGGGATCGTGGGCATGGGCGCGTTCTATCTGCTCTGAGGTCGGACGCACGCATCTTGGCCGCGGAACAGTGGCGAGGATCGTGTGGGTCGCTTTAGTCTCAGATTGCCCTCTATGGCCGCCTACGCGGCCATGCAGAGAGTGGGAAACAGATTGTTTTCCACTCTCTGAGCAACCGCCGATCTCGCCAAGCAAAGCCGGGCGCTATGTTGGGCACCATGCTCGCGCCAGATTGCAGGCCGCATTCTACGACTCTGATCCACCGGCTGCTGGATCGACGCGGCACGCGACGATCCGCGGCAGCACCAGATCCGCGCCAGCGCCGGCCTTGTCGATCAGCGCGTTGAGTACAGCACTCGGACGCATCACCGCGGCAGCGCGCTTGGGGTCCGGCTGGTAGTAGCCGCCGATGTCGACGCGCTTGCCCTGCACCGCGCGGAGCTCGCCGAGGATCTTCGCTTCGTTGGAGGCGAGAGCTTTGGCTATCGGCTGAAAGCGCGCGGCGAGCGCCTTGTCGTCCGACTGCTTGGCGAGCGCCTGCGCCCAGTAGCTCGCGAGCCAGTAGTGGCTGCCGCGATTGTCGATCTCGCCGACCTTGCGAGCCGGCGAACGGTTCTGCAGCATGTACTGTGCACTGGCCTCGTCGAGCGTCTTGGCCAGCACGCGCGCTGCCCTGTTGTCGCAGCGCTCCGCCAGGTACTCGAACGATACCGCGAGAGCCAAGAACTCGCCGAGCGAGTCCCAGCGCAGGTAGTTCTCCTTCTCGAATTGCTGCACGTGCTTGGGCGCTGAACCGCCGGCGCCAGTCTCGAACAAACCGCCGCCGTTCATGAGCGGCACGATCGAGAGCATCTTGGCACTGGTGCCTACCTCGAGGATCGGGAACAGATCCGTCAGGTAGTCGCGCAGCACGTTGCCCGTGACGGAAATCGTGTCCTCGCCGCGGCGGATGCGTTGGAGCGAGAGCTTCGTCGCCTCGACCGGCGACAGCATGTGGAACGTGAGTCCCTTGATGTCGTGCTCGGCCAGACAGGCCTCGACCTTCGCCAGCATCTGCGCGTCGTGGGCGCGGTTTCTGTCGAGCCAGAACACGGCCGGTGAGCCGGTCGCGCGCGCACGCGTGACTGCGAGCTTGACCCAGTCGCGCACCGCCGCGTCCTTGACCTGGCACATTCGCCAGATGTCCCCAGCCTCGACCTGATGTTCGAGCAGCGCCTTGCCGCCGGCATCGACGACGCGCACGGTGCCGTCGGCCGGCACTTCGAACGTCTTGTCGTGCGAGCCGTACTCCTCGGCCTGCTGCGCCATCAAACCGACGTTGGACACGCTTCCCATCGTCTTCGGATCGTACGCGCTGTGCTGTTTGCAGTCGTCGATCACTGCCTCGTAGACACCCGCGTAGCATCGGTCGGGAATCACAGCCTTGGTGTCCTGCGTCTTGCCCGCCGCGTTCCACATCTGCCCCGACTCGCGGATCATCGCCGGCATCGACGCGTCGATGATGATGTCGCTCGGCACGTGCAGATTCGTAATGCCCTTGCCCGAGTCGACCATGGCCAATCCAGGCCCGTTGTCGTAGGCAGCCTTGATGTCGGCTTCGATCGCGGCGCGCTCGTTCGCGGGCAACGTCGCGACCTTGGCGAGCACATCGCCAAAGCCGTTGCGCGGATTGGCGCCCAGCCGGTCGAACGTCGCTTCGTGCTTCGCGAACACATCCGCAAACCAGACGCGCACGGCGTGCCCGAACATGATCGGGTCGGACACCTTCATCATCGTTGCCTTCAGGTGCAACGAGAACAGCACGCCCTTCTGTTTGCTGTCGGCGACCTGCGCCTTCAAGAACGTCACGAGCTCGCGCTTGCTGAGGAAGGTCGCGTCGATCACTTCCTTCGCTTCGAGCGAGATCGGACCGGCGAGCTTCTTCTTCGCACCGTTTTTGGCAACGTGCTCGATGGTGACCGAGGTCGCGGTCGGCACGGTCACGGACTTCTCGTTGGCGAAGAAGTCGCCCTTGGCCATGCTCGCGACGTGCGTGCGGCTGTCTTTGCTCCACGCCCCCATCTTGTGCGGATGGGCGCGCGCATAGGCCTTGACCGCGGCTGGTGCTCGGCGGTCCGAGTTGCCCTCGCGCAACACCGGGTTGACGGCGCTGCCCTTGACGCGGTCGTAGCGGGCCCTGGCGTCGCGCTCCGTGTCGCTCGAAGGCGCATCGGGGTAGTCTGGCAGGGCGTAACCCTTGGCCTGTAACTCGGCGATCGCGGCCTTCAGCTGCGGGATCGAAGCACTGATGTTCGGCAGCTTGATGATGTTCGCCTCGGGCTTCAGCGTGAGCCGTGCAAGCTCCGCCAAGGCGTCGGCAACCTGCTGCGCTTTCGGCAGCTTGTCGGCGAACGCCGCGAGCAAACGACCGGCCAGCGAGATGTCGCGGGTTTCGATGCCGATGCCCGTGCCGGCCACGAAGGCCTGCACGATGGGGAGGAACGAGTACGTCGCGAGCGCGGGAGCCTCGTCGGTGTGTGTGTAGAAGATCGTCGGAGCGTTCATGGATGCCGTGAAAGTGGCTCGAAATTGACTGCAACGGGCGCCGCGTCGGTGAAGTGCACGAACCGGCGAACATGCTGCTTCGCGCGCCAGGCGGGCCGCTTGTCAAGGCTAGCAGATCGGCCCCGGCACCGCTGCTGCGAAGGGGGGGCAGGCGGGCCAGGCCAGGCTACTGCCGCGCCAGCAGCAACAGCGCGTGGTCGTCGTCGGCTGGCCGGCCGCGCGCAAAGCTGTCGACTGCAGCGAGCACACGTTCCAGTACGTTCTCGACCGCACTTTCCGCCAACACCTGCCGCAGCCGCTCGATGCCGAAGAACGCGCCGTCGGGATCGCGAGCTTCACTGAGCCCATCGCTGTAGAGCAAGAGCCGCGACCCGGACGGAAACGGCACGATGGCTGGCCTGGCCGCGGATTCGAGCAGGCTCGGCGAGGCCAGCGGTTCGGTACGTTCCAGCTCACGCAGCAAACCCGCCACCCGCAGCAGACCCGCCGGGTGCCCCGCGTTGACGTAGTGAAGCTCGTCACCTTCGATCCACGCGAGGAAGTGAGTGAAGAACATGTCGGCCGGCAACGGACGCGCCGCCGCGCGCAGCGCCAGTGCCGCCGCCTCGGGCGACTGGCCGGCGCCGAGTGTGCCCGACAACGCAGCCTTGACGATGCCCGTCACCATCGCCGCCGCCGCGCCGTGGCCACAGACGTCACCGACGAACACCCAAGGGGCACCACTCTCGAGCACGCCGTGGTCGACGAAGTCGCCCGACAGGTCCACGGCCGGCCGCACCGTCGACCACACGGTGTGCTCGCCCGCGCGCAACATCGGCGGCGGCAGCAGGCTCTGCTGGAACGTGCGCGCCAGCTCGAGTTCGCGACTCAGTTGCCGCAGGCGCTGCTGGCGCTCCTGGTCCAGTCGGCGCAATTGCATGCAGCGCTGAACGAGCGCCAACAGCACCGCGCGCTCGAATGGCTTGGTGATGAAGTAGAACGCGCCGGCCTCGATGGCCTGCACGAGCTTCTGGTCGGTCTCCGCGATCGAACCCGTCATCATGATGACGTCGGTCGAGGGCCACTCGCGGCGGATACGTTCCAACAGCGCAAAGCCGTCGGGCTGCGGCATGCGCACGTCGACGAGCGCCAGATCGACCCCGCCAGCACCCAAGCGCGCGACAGCCTCGTCGGTGCTGGCAGCACTGAGGATCCGGTTGCTGCCCTCGAGGATCCGGGTCACCGTGCGCACCATGCCCGGTTCGTCGTCGACCACCAACACCGTCGCACGCCCGGTCACAGCGGCCTCCGCTGGCTGGTCAGACGAACGCGCACCACGGTGCCCTCGTCGAGTTCACTCTCGATGCGCAGGTCGCCGTCGTGGTCCCAAGCGATGGCGCGCACCAGCGCGAGTCCGAGGCCGTTGCCACCGGGCTTGGTGCTAAAGAACGGCTGCGGCAGTTGCGCCAAGTCTTCGGGCGCGATGCCGCTGCCCGTGTCGGCGACGCACACCTCGATGCCATCTTCGATCGCGCGCGTGCTGACGGTGATGCGTCCACCGCGCGGTGTGGCGTCGCGCGCGTTGTGCATGAGGTTGACAACGATGTGGTCGAGCGCGTTGGGGCCGAGCAAGACCTGCGGCAGGTCCAGTGCGAGGTCCTTCACGAGATCGATGCCGCGGCCGCGCAGGTCGTCGGTCAACAACTCCAGGGCCTCCTCGACCGTGCTGTTGACAACGACCGGCTCGGGGTGCGCGAGGCCGCGGCGAGCAAAGCGCAGCATGCCGGCGAAGATCTTCTTGCAGTAGCGCGCGTAGCGTTCGGACTCGCGCAGGTCGTCGGCCAGAACGGAGCCCGGCGAGGCGCTTGCAGCGAGATCGGCGCGGCACTGTTCGAGCAGCGGGATCAGCGCTCCGAGCGCGTTGTTGACGTCGTGCGCGACGCCGCGGGCCAGCTCGCCCATGCCCTTCTCGCGATCGAGCGCCAGCATGTGGTCGGTCGCCTGTTGGTCGACGAGTTGGTTGCCGAGTGCAGCGGCGGCGATCGGCAGCAGCGAATGAAGCCGCGCCGCGTGGTCCGAGCCGAGACTCGGAGCGTGGCGACCGGCTATGCGCAGTACGCCGACCAGACTGCGGCGGTAGCGCAGCGGTGCAACGATCAGTGAACGCACGGGCGGTTGATCCAAACCGTTGCCGGACGGCATCAACCCGCACAGCGCCGGGTGGGGCTCGGCCCCGGCCACCTGCAGGTCTTCGAGCATGAACGCCTGCGGCGACTCCATGAGTAGCTCGCGCAAGGCACTCGACAGAGGCACAGTGCTGCCAACGGCCTCGCTCTTGCCCTTCTTCCACGCCAACTGTTCGGCGACCAGCTCGAGCGAACTACCCATACCGCGCGTCACCAGCAGCGCCGCGCTGTGGTCGTAGCGGATCAGCGACCGCAGCCCGTGGAACAGTTGGTAGAAGAAATCCTTGGGCGGCAGCTTGCGCACCAGCTTCTCGGACAGCCGTTCCTTGAGCTCTGCCAACCGGCGATCTTGACGTCGTTGCGCCTCGGCTTGCAGCAGCGCCAGGCACGCGCGGAACGGTTCGCGCAGCCTGCGCGCATACGGTGCCTCGCGCTCGAGCACCAACATGCCCTGCACGCGAGAGTCCTGCAGCAGGCGACCGACCAGGCAACCGGCGGGGATTCGCGCGCGACCGCGCAGCCGTTGCACCCAGGCGCGACAGATGGCGACGTCGACGGGTTCGACGAGCGGCGCGCCGTTGGTGGCCGCGCGATAGACCTCTTCTTTGCCGGTCGCCAAGTCGAGAAACACGATGCGGCCGAGCCCGGCGCCGAAGAAGTCGACGAGAGTGCGCAGACCGACCTTCCACAAGCGGCGCTGGTCCGTGGGCTCGGCGAGGCTCGCGAGCGTGCGGGCGAACGACTCGCGGAAGCGCAGCAGCTTGAGCTCCGAGATCGGAGCAGTGCGTGCGCGGGTCGGGGTGCTCTCCGGGGTGCCGGTCATGGCAAGAGCTTGGTTACGGGTCCTTGGCGAAGAAGCAAGGTGCCCGGGCCCCCGGGCCCTACTTCTTCCGCGACGCCGCCGCCTCGACCGTGACGACGTTCTCGTAGAGCCACACGTAGCTCTCGCGTTTCATGCCGGGCTCGAGCGGCTCGAGCTCCTTCTGCAGGGCCTGCCGCTTCTTGCCGATCGCCGAGAACTCATCCCGCCTCGCCCCGAACAGCTCATCGCGCTTCTTGGTCGCCGCCGCATCGTCGAGGCCCGCGACCGCCTTCTCGATCTCGTCCATCAAGGTCTGCATGGTCTTACCGACCTCCTCGATCCCGGCCTTCAGCTCGGCGACGCGCTCCGTCTGTTCTGCGGTGAGCGTCTTCGCTGCCGGCGTCCAGTGCGAGTAGCCACCGACGATCATGTCGAGATCGCCGTCGCCATCTTGGTCGCCAAAGTCCATGTAAATGCCCGAATCCGGCCGAGTCGGCGCCGAGGTTCCCTTCTTGCTTCTCTCGAGCAACGTGAGCGGCGCTGCGAACATCGCCTTCTTCACGCCCGTGTTCAAGAACACGTAGACGCCGCCGCCTTCCCCGTCCTCGTAGGCATCGCCCATGCTGCCGCAGGCGAGATCGAGCAGCCCATCCTTGTTCCAGTCGACGAGCCGCAAGGTCGCAACCGTGCCGGGCACGTCGATCGGCTGGCCGTTTGCGGTCACGAGCTCGTTCACCGTCGAGAACACGGGCTTGTCGCGCGTGCCTTCGTTGATGCGAAGGTAGACGTGACCGCTGCGGTGATCCCCGAGCAGCAGGTCGAGGTCCCCGTCCCCGTCGGTGTCGAACGCCACCGCCGACGTCAAGTGCGCTTCCCTTTCGGTGCTGCGCGCGTCATGTCCATGCGTCGCGTCCCACTTCTTGGTTTCGAAGTTCCAGAATGCGTTGAGCACGATGCGATTGCCGGCGCGATCGAGGATCTGCTCCGGCAGGCCCCAGCCCTTGTCGGTGCCGCGCACGAGGTGCGGCGAGCCGTCGAAGATACCGGCGACGATGTCGAGCTTGCCGTCCGCGTCGAAGTCCACGAACTGTGGACTCATGCCGATGCATCACCAGTTGTGCAGGTCGACTTGTTTGCCGTCGGCGCCGAGCACGTTCTCTTCCTTGCCGAACGTCGCGGTCGCCGCGTCGGTGCGATACGCAACCGTCAAACGACCAGGCAGGTCACCGACGACGATGTCGGCGCGGCCATCGCCATTCAGATCGTGGTAGACCGGCGAAGGGAACATGCGTGCTTCGCCGAGGAACTTGTCGCCAGCACGCAAACGGACCGGCACCGCGAAGGTTGGGGACTGCGCCACCGCAGCAGCGGTGGCAAGCAACAGCAGAGGCAGGGCAGTTGGTTTCATGCAAACTCCATGTCGCGCGAAGGTGCGGACGAGCCGCGGAGCATACGCGCCGCGGGCGGCGCCAGTGAGCGGCAGCACCACGCTCGGAAACCTTCCCTGGCAGTTGGCCGGCTTGCCCACAGTCGCGTGCGGGACCGGCGGTGCCG
>JBDSBS010000458.1:0-11798 GCA_039921435.1 Planctomycetota bacterium
ACGAGAGCACCCAGGCGATCGCGCGCCATCGAGACTCGGCGCCGAGGGCCAGCCCGAACATCGCCATACCCCACCAGTAGCCGGTGTAGTCGAGCGACGTCAGCACGAAGAACAGCGCGGCGGTCACGAACCACGAACGTTTGCTGGGCGCGTCGACGTGGCATTGGAAGCGCCACAGTGTCACCAGTCCGAGCCCGAGCACCGCGCCGTCCTGCAGCACCATTGGACCGAAGTACGCAACCAGTGGACAGGTGGCGAACGACAGAGCTACGACGCCCGCGACCACGGGACCGAGTCGCCGTCGCATCAACGCAAACAGGGCGAGCAGTCCGGGCAGGAAGAGCAGGAGGTGGGCGACGCGCAGGACACCCGTGTGGTGCCCGAACAGCCACGCGGACAACGACAGGTAGAGCCAGTAGAGCGGAGGGTGGTGCCAATTGACGCGCCGTTCGATCTCGCCGTCGTGCTCGACGATGAACGTGGGCATGCCCAACGTGGCGCCGAGCCCGTAGGCAAGCGTGTGTGCGACCGCACCATCGGAGTAGGCCGCCGCAGCACCGCCGCGCATGCCCTGCTCCCACGGTTCACCGAGGTTGCGCAGGCTTGCAATCAGCAGCACGACCGCGGCCACGACGAGCATGGCGAAGCCCAATCGTGCACGCCGGGCCTCAGCTCTGGCATTGGCGGGATCGGGCCGTGAGGCGGTCGGAGGCTCGTGCACGGGACTCTGGATGTAACGACTCGGGGTGGGATCCAGTGGGATCCGGGGGCGGGACTGTGTGCAGCCTACCGGCGAGACTCGAGACAACGGTCCGCATCCTGTCTCGGGGCCCACTGCGGTGTCGTTGCTAGGGCTGCTTCGGCGCGTACCGTGTTGAGTCGCCACCAAAGACGGCGAGCACGCGGTCGTATCCTTCGTGGCGCCGGCCGTGGGTCGTCTCGACGAAGTTGTCGCGGTTGTAGTAGAGCAGGCCCCAGCCGACCCACTTGCGGTTCCAGGACTCGATGCCATCTCCCTTCTTGTCGAGGATCTGCTTCTCGTTGCCGCCGGCGAGGAACATGGGGCCGAACGCCTTCATGTGTTGGATCGAGTAGCCATCGGGCAGCGTCACATCGTTCTTGCCGAAGGTCGTCAGGTTGAGGTAGAGCAACGGGATCCAGATGCCCTGTTGCAGCTGCGTTTTGCCCGACGCTTCGAGGTCGGCGATCAGCTTTGGCACGTCGAGTTCGCCGGTCGCTGTGCAAGCGCGAGCGAAGTCGTAGTTGGTGCACGCGGTGAGCAGCAGGCTGAGCCCCGCCGTAGCAGCAAGGCGCCGGATGGTCGTCGTCATGCCGCGAGCATATAGAAGCCGCCGAGCAAGCGAACTCGGCTGCAGCGGTTGGCCAAAAGGCGCGCGCGTCAGTCTCGTCTGGTGGCGTCGCGCCTTCGTTCTCCCGGCAGCCGGGGACCGGTTCGGACTGCATCTGGCGCCGGAATGAACGGCAGCGTCGGTGGCCGCACCCGGCCGTCGTCGCCAAACACGTCTATGCCGACGAAGCCCAGCAACAGGTCGGCAAACTCGGCGACGTTGAAGCCGACCCGCAGGCCGACGAACAGCGGCACGACGCCGACCTCGATCCCGAACGCGTCGGACACGCGGCGCTGCGGCGATAGCGAGAACGGCACGCCGTCGTCGAGGTCGAAGATGTCGCTGATGCCAAACCACGACCGCACGTCGTCGAACGCATCGGGCGCGCCGGGATGGTTGCCGCCAGAACTCGTCGCGAAGAAGCGCGACCACGACTGCCCGTAGCCGATCGGGCCCAGAGTCGTGAACGGAATGCCCGTGCCGTGGTTGGTCAGCACGTAGCCGGGCTGTTGCCACCACGTGTCCTTGCCCCAGCCCCAGTCGGCATACCAGCCGCCGACCGCTGCCTCGAACGGGCCGACCTTGGCTTCGACCGCGACCCCGAGCGCGTTCTGGTGCCAGCGGTAGAGGAAGCAGTCGCCGAGGTCGTCGAGCCGCTGGCCAAGGTAGGTGCAGGAACCGAGCGGCAGCATCGTTGCCGCGACGAGCAGACATCGACCAACGCGAGCCAGCCGCGATCGAGTGCGCCCCGCTCGAGTGATCATTGCGGTCGAAACTTGGCTGACTGGAAGACGATTGGGCACGAGAGAGGCGTCGTTCTACCCTGCCAGGGCCGGGCGCGCCCACCCGCATCTCAGTCCCCGCACCAAACGGACTGACAACAAGGGTGGCCGGATGAGTCCCCGCGAATCGAACAGGAGGAACGTCGTGCGCCCCATCTCCCTCGCCTTGCTGCGCGCTGCGATCGCTACGGTCGTTCTCGACTGAGAACGAGCGCCTTCCTCGTTGCGATCGTGCGATCCGCGGAGCGAGCCACGACTCGGCTCGCCCGGCGACGACATCAGCGGTTCGCCTGTTTGAACAACCGGAACAGGTCGCTGTCGGTCGACAGCACCAGGTTGGTGCCACCGCCCAAGACGGCCCGATAGGTCTCCATCGTCTTGACGAAGGTGTAGAACTCGCTCGCCTCGGGGCTCTTGTCGTAGGCCTCGGCGTAGATGCGCGTCGCTTCGGCGTCCGCTTCGCCGCGGTTCTGCTGCACCTGCTTGTAGGCAATCGACTCGACCTCGCGCAGGTCCTTCTCCTTCTTGCCGAGGATGCGCGCCGCTTCGCCTTCGCCTTCGCTGCGGAAGCGCTGCGCGATCTGTTGCCGTTCGCTGATCATGCGCTGGTAGATGCGCGTGAGCACGTCGGTGTTGTAGTTGACGCGCTTGATGCGCACGTCGAGCAGCTCGATGCCGAGGTCCTTCAGCTTCGGCGCTGCGGCGGCAAGGATGTCCTTCTGTATCTCGAGTCGGCCGCGTTTGGCGGTGGGCAGTACCGAGGTCAAGGAGATTTGCTTCTCGAGGTCGGGCGGTAAGACGCGCGTCTTGTCGCTGCGGATGATCTCGATCAGTTCGTGGCTGGCGACGGCGGTGCGCACCTCGCTGCCGATGATGTCCTCGAGGCGCGACTGGGCGCTGCGTTCGTCGCGCAACCTGACGTAGAACGTGGCCGGGTCGCCGATGCGCCAGCGACCGAAGGCATCAACCTCGATGTAGGTCTTGTCTTTGGTCGGCATCTCGGTTGCTTGTCCATCGAACTCGAGCACGCGCTTCTCGAGGCGCGTGACTTCCTGTATGAACGGCATCTTCCAGTGCAGCCCGGGTTCGGTGATGGGGTCGCCGACTGGGCCACCGAACTGCGTCAGGATGACTGTGTCCGTCATGCGTACGGTGTAGAACGTGCCGCTGAACACGAGCAGCAAGAACAGGGCGAGCAGCCCCACGAGGATGGAAGTGACCTTCACTTGACCGCCTCCTTGCCGCCAGTCTGCAGCAGCGGCAGGAGCTGGGTCACTTTGTCGTCGATGATCCACTTGCTGCCGAGCCCCGGCAGCACCTGCGTCATCGTCTCGAGGTAGAGTCGCGTGCGGGTCACGGCCGGCGCCTTGACATACTGCGCGAGCACTGCGTTGAAAGCCGCGGCGTCGCCGAGTGCCTCGTTGACGCGCTTGAGCCGGTAGCCCTCGGCTTCGGTGATCTTCTGCGCGGCCTCACCCTGTGCGCGCGGCACGACCTTGTTGTACTCGCCGTTGGCGACGTTGATCATGTTCTCGCGGTCCTGTTGGGCCTTGTTGACTTCGTTGAACGAGGCCTGGACTTCGCGCGGCGGGTTGACGTTCTTGAGTTGCAGCAAGTCGATGCCGAGGCCCAGCTCGTAGGCGCTGGCCATCTCGCGCAGCCGCCTCAGTGCCTCGCCTTCGATCTCGCCGCGACCGACCGTGATGACCTCGTCGACCGTGCGGTCGCCGATGATCTCGCGCATGACTGCTTCGCTGAGATCGCGCAGCGTCTGGCCGGGAAAGCGAACATGGAACAGAAAGAGCCGCGGATCCTCGACGTGGTACTGCACGACCCACTCGACCAACGCTGCATTGAGGTCGCCCGTGACCATGCTCTTCTCGCGCACGGGTTCGTCGCCGATCTGGTCGGGGTTCGTCCAGTCGGGCGTGCCAAAACCGAACTCGAGCTTGAGCTGGCGCCGCGTCGGCACGACCTCGACTTCGTCGATGCCGAGCGGCAGTTTGAAGTGCAGGCCGGGCTCTTGGATCGAGCTGTACTTGCCAAAACGCAGCACGACGCCGACGGCATTGGCCGGCACCTGGTAGTAGGTGGTGTAGAGAACGATCGGGATCAGAATCAGCGGCGCGAGCCAGCGGAGTCGGCGCAGCCGCGACCAGTCAGGTGGGTCGCGGAAGACGATGGTGGGGCGGGACATGGTGATCTTGTACCCGCACCGGCGCGAGCGACCCAACGAATGCCGTCGGGCCGCGACGACATCTCGCTAGAGGCTCGATTGCCAAGTGCGCGGCTGGCCGTTCTCGTCGACGACCAAGGCCGGACAGGTATCCGCAGATTCGCGATGGCCCCGAGTTTCGGAACCGAGTCCCCGGCCTCGCTTCAGGCCTCGATCGCCAACAGGAGGCCCAGCAGGTCGATCAAGTCGCGGCGTCGCTCCTTCACCACGCGATGGACGATCTGCGGATCGATCCGGTCGTAGAGATGCACCACTCGGTTGCGGAACCCCACGATCGGCGCGAAGCGAGTCGCCGAACCTCCGGGCAATCGGCCGTCGTGCTCGAGCCGTTCGAGCACTTCGAAGCTCGTGCGTGGCGTATCCAGCCCGAGCTGGGCGCAGAGCTTGCTGCCGAAGTCGATGAGCGCCTGGATCGTGGTCTGCAGGAGGTGGAGCGCGGCCTCGGTGTTGCGGAAGTCGCTCGCGAACTCCTCGTAGGTCGATTGCGGGATTTGCGCCAGCTTCTCGAGATTGCTGCGCACGAGTTGCGCCTTCTGAGTGCCGTCGAAGGTCATTGCATGGTCCGCAGCCGCTTCCGCAGCCCGGCCGCCTGCCCTGCCCTCGCCAGCTCCCAGGTCGGACGGAAATCGATGCCTCGCATCACCGTCTCGGCTTCGAAGTTCACGCGTCGTGCGCGATCGTGCTCGAGGATCAACCAACCGTCGACGAGGGCCTGGTGCGCAAAGACCGGCCCCTGATGTTCGAGCAGGATGACGTCCACGGTGCGCGGCGCAACCACGACCTCGAGCCGCGCCACCAATTCACCCAGCAGCTCATACGACTCGACGGCAGTGGCCTTCGGGTCCTGCATCAGGATACCGACGTCGATGTCACTGTCGGGCCGCAGTTCCCCGCGCGCACCGGATCCGAACAGCCATGCGGCGGCGATCTGTGTATGGCGATCGAGAATCGGTCGCATCCGTTCGACTAGCGTTGCCGGGTCCATTGGGAGCACGCGACAAGTCTATCGTGGCTCACTCGCTCGCGCAGCGGCACATGCTGGCTGCTCAGAAATGGTCTGCGAACAAGGCCACGGTTTGCGCACGAGACCATGGTTGCGCACGAAGCGTTCACCGCGTGGCGTGGGTCAGGTGAATGATGGCTTCCTGTTCGACCGACGCGACGAAACGGCGGAGCGCGACTATGCCTTGCGGTCCAGCCAGAGGTAGACGAGCGTCACCACCCCGCCTGTGCACAGCGCTGGTGCCGAACCCAACAGCAGCAACCAATACATCGGTTGGCCGAAACCCGAGACCTGGTCGGTAGCCGCGTTCGCAGCGTCGTGCAGCAACCAGTTGGCCGAGCTGGCCGCCGCGGCGCCAACCGCGAAGCTCAGCAACGTGTGCGGCGCCATCAGCACAGGCGAGCGCTGGCATCGGCTTGCCATGAGCGGCGTCGTCACCACCAGGAACACGAGCATCGCTGCAACGCCGATTGCGACCAGCGGCCAGAACTGCGCGGCCCATTCCTTGGCCCCCCGTATCCCCCGGAACGCAGTCGTCAGCACGAACAGTAGGGGCACGGCCGCGACGAGGGTCGTCGAGCCGGCGAGCGCGAAGAGGCGCCGATGGCGCCGAGTCGGGTCGGGCTGAGCGGAGAACTCGCTGGGCATCCTGGAATGAGTTTCGGTTCGGCCGCACGCGGCCGGCGGCGTGATACGAGCGCGCGGAATCGTATCCCGGTGTCGCCTGGTTCGGTAAGCTCGCTGGGCCGTGTTGCGTTCGCCTCTACTGCCATTCGTTCGTCTCTCGGTTCCGTTGCTCGTGCTGGCAGCCTGCGGAGGTGGTCGAGCCGCTGAGGCCGGGGCTGCGGTGGTCGACGCCAAGGCACCTGCCGTCAGCGAGCCTCGAGACCGCGGGCCGTTGCCCGGCCAAGACGACTTCGTCGCCTACCGCCAGCAGATGCCAGATGGCAACGGCGGCTTCGAGATGATGCCGATCGCCGGCGCGTCGTTCACCATGGGCAGTCCCGCGAACGAACCAGGCCGCGGCGAAGACGAAGGGCCGCAGCTGCAGGTGCACGTCGAACCGTTCTGGCTGGGCAAGTGCGAGGTGACGTGGGCCGACTACGACCAGTGGAACTTCGACACCGAACGCCCACAGAGCAAGAAGCCCGACGGCATCGCGCGGCCGACGCCGCCCTACATGGACATGACGTTCAACATGGGGCGCGAGGGCTACCCGGCCATCTGCATGTCGCAAACCGCGGCGCGGCAGTACTGCAAGTGGCTCAGTGCGAAGACCGGGCACTTCTTTCGGCTGCCGACGGAAGCCGAATGGGAATACGCCTGCCGTGCCGGCAGCACGACCGCCTATTCATGTGGTGACGACACAGCGGCGTTGAGCGAGTTCGCGTGGTACGAAGCGAACAGCGGGCGCGAGCTCGAACCCGGGGCCAAACCAGTGCCCGCCTACCACAAGGTCGGCCAGAAGAAGGCGAATGCGTGGGGGCTGCACGACATGCACGGCAACGTCGCGGAGTGGGTTGCCGACCAGTACCTGGCCGATGCCTATAGCGCGGCGCACGGTGCGGCACCGCGGCGGTCACCGTTCTTGCAACCGCCGCAAGACTCGCGCGGGCGACCGATCCGCTTTTCGCACGTCGTGCGCGGCGGCAGTTGGCGCGATTCGGCCAAGACCCTGCGTTCGGCGGCGCGGCTGTCGTCGGACGCCGCGTGGAACGCGCGCGACCCGCAGATTCCCAAGAGCTGGTGGTACCTGACGGATGGCCAGCACATCGGCTTCCGCGTCCTGCGACCGTGGCGCGAGCCGTCGGGCGAAGAGCGCGCACGGTTCGAAGACCTCTGATCCCTCGTTGCCCCGAGCACCTACCATGACCACGACTCGACGCTCCTTCTTGCGTACCGCCGCTGCGGCCGCCACTGCCACTAGCCTCAGCAACGCACTCGCCGCCGGCCGGTTGCCGCTTGGCAGTGGCCTGCAGGGGATGGGCTTGCAGGGGCAGGGCGGCGAGGAACTCAAGGTCGCGCTGATCGGCTGTGGCGGCCGCGGCAGCGGCGCCATCAGCCAGGCACTGAGCACCAAGGGACCGACGCGGCTCGTCGCGATCGCCGATATGTTCGTCGACCGGATCGAGGGCTGCATCGAAGCGCTCAGCGAGAACGCAGCGTTCAAGGGCCGCGTCGAGGTGCCCAGGGAACGGCGATTCGTCGGCGCCGATGCGTTCAAGGGCGTGCTCGAGTCGGGCTGCGACGTCGTCGTCATCGCGACGCCGCCGCACTTCCGCCCACAGCATTTCGAAGCAGCGGTCGCGGCCAAGAAGCACATCTTCTTCGAGAAGCCCGTCGCTGTGGACGGACCCGGTGTGCGGCGCGTGATGGCCGCGGCCGAGCAGGCCAAGAAGCTCGGGCTGTCGGTGTGCAGCGGCTTGCAGCGCCACCACCAGAACGGCTACCTCGAGATCATGCGCCAGATCCATGGCGGTGCGCTCGGTCGACTGCTGTTCGCGCGCTGCTCTTGGAACCAGGGCAGTCTCTGGCACAAGGACCGGCAGCCGGAGTGGAGCGACATGGAGTGGCAGCTCAAGAACTGGCTCTACTTCACGTGGCTGTCGGGCGACCACATCGTCGAGCAGCACGTGCACAACCTCGACGTCGTCAACTGGGCCATGCAGGCACATCCTGCGCGCGCGCGCGGCATGGGCGGCCGGCAGGTGCGCACCGACCCCAAGTTTGGCCACATCTTCGATCACCACGCGGTGCAGTACCAGTACGAGAGCGGTGCATGGTGCTTCTCGGAATGCCGCCAGATCGACGGCTGCCTCAACGACGTCAGCGAACACGTCTACGGCACGCTCGGCGAAGCGCACATGGACTCGGGCCGCTGGCGCATCGCGGGCGAACACGAGTGGACGTGGTCGGGCAAGAACAACGATCCGTACCAGAGCGAGCACGACGACTTCTTCGCCTCGATCCGAGCGGGCAAGCCATTCAACGAAGGGCAGATGGTCGCCGAGAGCACGCTGACCGCGATCATGGGTCGCATGGCGACGTACTCTGGCAAGGAGATCACGTGGGAGCAGGCGCTCGAGAGCGATGAGAAGTGGGGGCCCGACAGCTACGAGTTTGGGCCGCTGCCGGTCGACCCGGTGCCGATGCCGGGGCAGAAGCGTGGGTAGCAGAAGCGCGGGCAGCGGGGGCCGGTGGTGTGAGCGGTATGTCGCTCGAAGTGCTCACTTTTCGAGCGGTATTCCCTGCGATGTGTGCAGTCGCTCGATCTGCTCGCACGATGGAACTGCCGCGTTGGCCTTTCGCCTTGCGTGTCGGGCTTCGCGAGGCCACTCGCTTCGGCAACAGAGCCTGGGCTCCTTGCGGGTATCCTCCCCTGCGCCTGCCCAGGTTCTCCCGCCCATGTACACACGCCTTCTCCTCGCGATTGCCTCATTGGGACTCTGCTCTTCGCTCCTGGCGCAATCCGCCGTTCTCGATCCGACTGCTGGAACTGGCGCTGGCAGCGGCTTCGAAGAAGCCAACCGCCGCGCCGGCCTGCCGCGCTGGCTCTCGTTGAAGTTTGCCGAGTTCGACACCGCAGGCGCACCGCCCGTCATTCCGGTTGACTTGACCACAGCACCCGGGTTACCCGAGGCGGTCGACTACTTCCTCGTGCAAGTTGCGGGGCCGGTGACCGAGCTGCACAAGCAAGCGCTGGCTGCACTCGGCCTCGAGCTGTTCGACTACGTGCCCAACCACGCCTTCATCGTGCGCGGCAGTCGCAACCAGGTGCAGGGCGCCGAAGCGACCGGCGTGACGGTCTGGTCACAGCCGTTCCATCCTGCCTACCGGATCGACCCCGTGTTGCTCGCCGAGACTGAAAGCAAACGCGTCGCCGTGCTCGGCTTTCGCGGCATCGATGCTGCGACCCTGAACGCGCAAGCCGTCGCCGCTGGCGCGACCGTGCACGAAGAGCACGATGCCGTCGATCGCAGGCTGCTCATCGCGAGTGCGACACCCGCCGTCATGCGCGCTCTTGCGCGCAGTCGCGATGTGCAGTGGGTCGAACCCGAGAGCGTCGTCACCGAGCGCAACGACACGATGACGTGGACTGTGCAGACGGGTGTGGCCAACGACCGCAAGATCTGGACGAAGGGTCTGCACGGCGAAGGCCAGGTCATCGGCCATCAGGACGGCGGCATCGCGACGACTGCGTGTTACTTCAGCGACCCGGTCAACCCGATCGGGCCATTGCACAGGAAGATCGTCTATCGCTCTGGCACGGGCACCAACTCGCACGGCACCCACACGGCTGGCACCGCGGCTGGCGACGCGTTCCCGATCAACGGTTCGACCGCCAACCGCGGCCTCGCCTACGCCGCCAAGCTGGCGCACAGTTCCGACTACTCGGGAGCGGCGTTCAGCGCGCGCGCCACGACGCACAGTACGAACGGCGCCCGCTTCCACACCAACTCGTGGGGCAACGATGGCACGACGGCCTACGACAGCCTCTGCAACTCGATCGACGCGTTCTCCTGGACCAACGAGGACAACCTCGTCTTCTTCGCCGAGACCAACTTGTCGACGCTGAAGAACCCCGAGAACGCCAAGAACCTCGTAGCCGTCGGCAATGCCCAGAACGGCGCGAACTACAACACCAAGTGCGGCGGTGGCGTTGGGCCGACGGCGGACGGGCGGCGCAAGCCGGATCTGTTCACGCCGGGCTGCTCGATCGTCTCAGCAGGAACGTCGTCCTGTTCCACGTCCACGCTGACCGGCACCAGCATGGCGAGCCCGTCGGCGACGGCCGCGGCGGCGCTGATTCGGCAGTACTTCGTCAACGGCTTCTATCCCTCCGGCATAGCCACTCCGGCCGATTCGTTCGTACCGACGGGTGCCCTGACGAAGGCAGTCTTGATCAACACCTGCCAGGACATGACCGGAGTCGCGGGCTACCCGAGCGACACCGAAGGATGGGGCCGTGTCGTGCTCGACGAGTCGCTGCACTTCGCCGGTGACCTCGGCAGCCTGTGGGTGGTCGATGTGCGCCGCGCCGTTGGGCTCACGACGGGCACCTCCCGCACCGTCGTGGTCAACGTGACCGGGGCAAACCGGCCGCTCGAAGTCACGCTCGCGTTCACCGACTTCGCTGGCACCGTCAACTCGAGCAATCCCGTCGTCAACGACCTCGACCTGCTGGTGACTGCACCCAATGGCGTGCAGTATCGCGGCAACGCCTTCAGCGGCGGCTGGTCGCTGGCGGGCAGCCTGGTGGTGGATACCAAGAACAACGTCGAACGCGTGGCCGTGCTGTCGCCGATCGCCGGCACCTGGACGTTCCAAGTAACTGCGACCGCCGTGCCGCAGGGACCGCAGGGCTTCGGCCTGTGCGCGACGGGCATGATCAGCGGCGGCTTCTCGAACGCCGCGATCGAGATCTATGGCACTGGCAAGCCAGGTGCACTCGGAGTGCCCGTCATCTCTGCGCCGCTGCCCTTGCTGCCATCGACGTGGCCGCTGCAGGTGTCGGCGACCCAGCCGAACCTGTTCGGCATTCTGGTCTACGGCGACAACGCGACGATGCTGCCGTTCGACGGAGGCACGGTGCTCGCCGATCCGCTGCTCTTGCTGATCCAATTCACCACCCCCGCGGGTTCGATCAACTTCCCCGTCACGATCCCGCCCGACCCGAGCCTGAATGGCAGCAGCACCTACTGGCAGTGGTGGATGCCCAACGATCCGGGCGCTGCGGGTGCTGGCTGGTCCGCCTCGCGCGGCCTGCACATGACGATGGGGAATTGAGTGCCAACTGACGGCACTGCGGAGCTCCGCTTGGCCGTCAGTTGCGCGCCGCCGCTCCAGCGCGTATGCGACGAGGCATGATCGATTCAGGATCTGACCAAGACCTCGACGCGGGACCGCGAGCTCCGATCGGCCTGGCCATCCAAGAACGGCCCGAGCGCGGCCGGGGCGTCTTCGCGCGGCGACCGTTCCGCAGCGGCGAAGTCCTCGAGCGAGCGCCAGTGCTCGTCGTGCCCCGCGCCACCGTGGCGCCGCTGCGCGGCACCTTGCTCGACGACTACTGGTTCTGGTGGGACGAGGACCACAACGCGTGCGGGCTCGGCTGGGCCTCGCTCTACAACCACGGCTGCCCCGCCAACGCGACGTTCCAGATCGATTCGGCGAGGCGGTGGATCACGTTCGTGGCCGTCGTCGACATCGCCCCCGGCGCTGAGGTCACCATCAACTACCACGGCGATCCGGCCAACCAGGCGCCGGTCTGGTTCCGAACCAGCTAGAGTTGGCCAGAACGAGCGGCCGCGTGTTGTGGCACGCCTCTGCGGATGGTCGAGGCTTTTCGATCGAGCCCCAAGACACGCCGCGCGCGGCGCCTTGCGAGATCACCCTGCGAGCTGGCGATCGGTTGCCGATCGTCGTCGTCG
>JBDSBS010000459.1:0-3606 GCA_039921435.1 Planctomycetota bacterium
CGACCTTGGCGCGGCCACGGTCGGTGGCATTGGCATGTCACCGTCGTACGAGGTCGGTCAGCACAACGGATTCTTCCAGGCCTCGCACGGTTCGGCGCCGACGCTGGTTGGCCGCGATCTTGCCAACCCGCACGGCACCATCCTGTCGGCTGCTTTCATGCTGCGCTGGCTGGGCGAACGGCACGGCGATGCCACGCTCACGCAGGCCGCCGATCGGATCGAGCGCGCGGTTTCGGTCGTGCTCGCCAACGGCTCGGGGCTGACCTGCGACATCGGCGGCAAAGCGGGCACAAGGGCAGCGACGGCGGCGGTATGCCGCGCCGCACAGGCGAGTTAGAAACTCACTCGACCTCGAGGCCTCTTTCGACGAGCTTCTCCTTGACGAGCTGCAGGCCCAGTGCCGGGCTCACCAACACCGGCACCGCAAGCTTCAGCGACGGCGATTCGAGCACGCGAGCCATCGACGCCTGCGCCAGGACGATGACCTCTTCGGTCGTCGCAAGTTTCTCCAGCGCTTCGCGCAATATGCGGTCGTGCTCAGCGGGGTTGCCCTGCAACAGCTGCTTGAACGCCTCGTGCGCAAGCTCCTTGCGGATGACGATCGACTTGCCGGTTAGCCGTGCCATGCTCTCGATGAGCCTGCAGGTCGGCTCCATCGTGGTCGGCAACGAGGCGAGCACACCGATCCGGGTTCCCAGGCGCACGGCCTGGATTGCCATCGCCTCGTCGATCTTGTACACCGGCAACCCGCACGCTTCGCTGATCGTCGGCACCATCTCCGAGATGGATGAACAAGTCACCACCAGTGCGTCGGCCTTGGCCTCGGCCGCACATCGGCCCAGATGAATCAGGCGACGGCGAATGGCATCGGTGATCTCTGTTGCAGCGGAAATATCGGCAACGATGGCATCGTCGAGAAAATTGATGATGCGCACGCCCGGCATCAACGACTTGATGATGTCGTTGGTCGGCTTGATCACCACATTGCCGGTGTGCAAAAGCGCAAGCGTTGTCATGTCGTCCTGCTTTCTCGGTGGTGTGCTTGGGTTGGCATGTGGCGTCACGGCACGCCATGAAGCAGATGTTCGAAGATCTCGACAGGGCCCATTTGTCCGCCCTTGAGCATGACCTCGAGACCATTCAACAAAGGCGCGTCGGCGTGTAGCCGGCACAGCGCAACACCTTCGGCCAGCTTCGCAGAGTGTGACAGCCCCCAGGCGCCGAGCCCCAGCACGGCCTGGCTGGCGCTGTCGCCGCCCGCAATCCCCAGCCTGCGCACGGGTGCTTGGGCCAATACCTCAGCGACGAATCGGGCCGTGGCCATGGCGACTGCGCGTGAAGGCACGCGGGCTCCATGGTTCGTGTCGGGCGTGCCTGTGGGCAATGCGTCGGCGGTGACTGCAAGGACGCTGGAGCCCGACCGCAGCATGCCGGCTGCCTGAGCGGCGACCGCAAGAATGTACTCATGCTCGCCCGCTGCAAGCCGACGTGCATCGAGCTGCATGCGTTCGTACGACGTTGACGCTGCCACTTGCGTCGCCGTTATCGGCGACAGGCTGCCGGCGACGACGAGAACCGGGCCATCCCCCGCGCTCGTGGCACGAGCGATCGCATGCTTGCGCGTTTGCCCGGCATTGGCATCTGCAATCTGAGCCCGATTCCAGTGGGCCGCCAGCGCCTGCAGGACTGAGCTCGGGCCGACAGCGAGCAGGCGTTTGCGCTGCGCGCTTTCCCAAAGCACCCGTCCAATGGTGGCCAGGTCGGCGCTTCGCGCTACGTCGAACAGCACGGCACCCGCTTGGTCACCAAGGCACGCGGCCAGGCGTTCATCCAGCGCCTGCGTCTCGTCGTCGTAATCGACATAGTTGATGCCGCCGAGCACGTCCACGCCTTGCTGTGCGAGATGCAGGCGCAGATCACCCTCGCGCATCGGGGTGACGGGATGCCGGCTCATCGTCGGGTGGCGATCGATGCGATGCACCGTCCCGCCCGTGCCTGCGGACGCGAACAGGTTGCCGAAGACGCAGAAGCGCTGGAGATTCGGCTGGCCGCCAACGATGGCGACCAATGGGTTGGCTGCGGCGCCGCGAAAGGCCTCGATCGCGGTGCCGATGTTGCCGATCTCGGGCGAGCTGTCGAAGGTGGAGCAGATCTTGTAGTGCAGCAACGGCGCCGGCAGTCGCGCGAAGAATGCCGCCACTGGCGCCAGCTCTGAATGCATCTCGGTGCGTGTCATGGACCGCGCTGCGCCCGCTATGCCCAGGCAATCGAGCTCCCCGGCCTGCTCGAGCTGCCGCGCATCGGGAACGCGCAGGAACAGCATGGAGCGCAGTCCCGCCGCAGCAGCCGTGGCGAGCGTGTCGGTGGCGCCGGTGAAATCGTCACCGTAGTAGGCAACCTTCAACTGCGACAGCGTTTTCATTGCTTGGCGAAGAAGGCCAGTGCGCGTGCGAGCTCGGGCGAGTGCTTGGCATGGTCCGCAAGCGTGTGACCAGAGCGGGCTGCATCCCAGGCCTGCCGGATGCTCGCGACCCCGGCAGCGGGCCCGTCCGGGTGCGCCAGGATGCCGCCGCCGGACATGAAGGCCACGTCATCGGTCTTGATGGCCGCCCAGGTCGCCGGCACCGTGCCAGCCCACTGCCCCGACGACAGCACGGGCAGCACACGGTCATCGACCGAGTCATCGAGCGGAGTGAGACACACATGCGCTGAATCGATGACTTCCTCGTCGGGCTGCGCGAACTTGCCCTGCAGGCCGTGCACGTGCAGGTGATCCACGCCGGCCAAACGCCACAGCGTCGAGTAGGCGTCGAACGAAAGACCCAGCAGCGGATGGCGCGACAGTGCACCGTAGCCATTGCGATGGGCGTGAATGGCCAGGTCGGTGTGCCGACGCAAGGTCTGCACGGCAGACAGCCCGCACCAATTGACGCTGACCATCACGCACGAGCCGCCTTGCGCCTGGACCAGATCGGTGTGGCGCCGCATCGCATCGGTCTCGTCGCTGACGTTGAAGGCAAACATCACGCGCTTGCCGGTGCGGTCAGCGTGCGCACGAATGACGGCCATGACCGCCTTCACACGCTCGGCAAAGGGCGCATGTGCCGGGTCTGCGCAGACCTCGTCGTCCTTGATCATGTCCACGCCCGCCGCGCACAGACGTTGCACCAACTCGGCGGTCTGCTGTGCAGACAGGCCCACGTTGGGCTTGATGATGGTGCCGACCATTGGCCCCGTGGCGACACCCGCAGCGGCTCGCGTCCCTGCCACGCCTTTTCGCGGATAGTCGAATTGCGCGCGATAGGCTGATGGCAGACGGATCGATTCGAGGCGCAGGCCGGTCAGTTCACCCAGATCGAACAGGTTGCCGGACACCGTTGCCGCGAGCGTCGGCAAGTTGGCGCGCACGTTGGCGATCGGAAATGACAGATTCACCCGCGCGCGCTGCCAAGGACCTGGGGTGGCCTTCCGCTGCAGGAAGGCGTTCGGCAGACTCGGCACCTCCATCTGCCCGAGATCGTCTATCGACACCACCTCGGCCCGCGCTCTCGAGCGCAGCTCGTCGGTTTCGCCCTCGACGCGCGTGAACGTGCCGCACGACTGTTC
>JBDSBS010000460.1:0-3408 GCA_039921435.1 Planctomycetota bacterium
TCGGTCGACTTGACGCAGAACAGCACCAGGTCGGCGCCCTGCACTGCCGCGAGCTCGACGCTCGCCCCGATCGGCACGACCTCGACCGCGCCCGTGGCCCGCTCCAGCCGGAGGCCCGAGCGCTCGATCGCCGCGACGTGCGCGGCCCGGCCGATCAGGGTGACGCAATGGCCGGCCTGGGCGAGCGCGGCACCGAAGAAGCTGCCGACGGCGCCGGCGCCGACGACCGCGATGCGGGGAAGGGGAGAGTTCACCGGCCCATTCTCGGGCCGCGCCGCTGGCGATGAACCCCGTGTTTCACCGAGCCGAGGACGGATACCTCCCCCAGCCGCCCACGGGCGCGGCCCTGCGCCCTCGAAACGCAACTCACTGCCGCGTGCGCCCTGATCATCTGCGGCGCACACTAGGGGCAGGACCGCGCCCGATCTGAAGGCGCGTGCAGCATCACATGAGCGAACAGAAGGCCTTGCTGCTGACAGATGTGGCAGACAGTACACGGCTTGCCGCGTCGATGGGTGATGCCGCGACGACGTCGATGTGGGAAGCGCACGACCGACTGGCCCGCGACCTGCTGCCGGCTTGGCGCGGCCGCGAGATCGACAAGACCGATGGCATGTTGCTGTTGTTTGATGGCGCGGCCGATGCGCTCGCTTATGCCCTTGCCTACCAGCAGGCGCTGGCTACGCTCGTTCCGCCACTGAAGGCGCGTGTGGGCCTCCATGTCGGACCCGTCACGTTGCGCGCAAACCGTGAGGCCGACATCGCCAGAGGGGCCAAGCCGCTGGAGGTCGACGGCGCTGCGAAAGCAACTACTGCGCGCGTCATGTCAGCGGCCCTTGGTGGACAGATCCTGCTCACAGCCGACGCCCGCCACTCACTCAACGGAGAACACCTGCGTGTGCAATCCCAGGGTCACTGGCGCCTGAAGGGCCTGCCCGAGCCTGTGGAGTTGTTCGAAGTCGGCGACACACACGCAAGCTTCACGCCGCCGCCCGACTCCGACAAGGCTTACCGCGTCGTACGGCAAGGCGACCTCTGGGTGCCGGTGCGTGAGGTCCGTCGCAACCTGCCGGCCGAACGCGACGCATTCGTCGGCCGCGCCCGGGAGTTGGCTGAACTAGCGGAGCGTTTCCACTCCGGTGCACGCTTGGTGTCGGTGCTGGGCATCGGTGGCTGCGGCAAGTCGCGGCTGGCGACGCGCTTCGGCTGGACTTGGCTGGGCGAGTTCCCGGGCGGCGTGTGGTTCTGTGATCTGACGTCGGTGCACAACCTGTCCGGCATCGTGCACGCGGTGGCGTCCGCCCTGGACGTACCACTGGGCAAGGAAGACCCGGTCGTTCAACTCGGCCACGCCATCTCCGCGCGCGGCCCTTGCCTGCTGATCTTCGACAACTTCGAGCAGGTTGCGCGTCATTCACAGGACACGCTTGGGCACTGGTTGGATCGCGCCGGCGAGGCACGGTTTGTCGTCACAACGCGCGAAGTGCTGGGACTGGCCGGTGAAGAGATCCTCGCGCTACCACCGTTGCCACCTAGCGAGGGCGAGGCCCTTTTCGTCCGCCGTGCCAATGCCGTCAGGGCCGATGTACCGCCTGCCGCCGACGACGACACGGCGATCGCTCAGCTCGTCCGACTGCTCGATGGCCTGCCGCTGGCGATTGAACTGGCGGCAGCGCGTTCACGCCTGATGCCTCCGCGCACGTTGCTGGCGCGCATGAGCGACCGATTCAAGGTGCTGAGGTCGGCCGGTGGCAGACAGGATCGGCAGGCTACGCTGCGAGCGGCGTTTGACTGGTCCTGGGACTTGCTGTCGATGTCGGAGAAGGCAGCGCTGGCCCAGCTGTCGGTGTTCGAAGGCGGCTTTACTCTGGAGGCTGCCGAATCCGTGCTCGACATCGCCAGCCAAGGCGACGGGCCATGGCCGACCGATGTTGTGCAATCGCTAGTCGACAAGTCGCTTACCCGGCACATTTCCGACACGCGTTTCGGTCTGCTGGTGAGCATGCAGGAATACGCTGCCGAGCATTTGCGTACCGAAGGGCGGTTCCCGGGCAGCGGTCCGCTTGCCCTGCAGGCGGCACAGACGCGGCATGGGATTCACTATGCGTCGCTCGGCAAACTGCGCGCTGCCGAAGCCTTCGCCGATCTCGACAACCTTGTGGTGGCATGCCGGCGCGCGGTCGCCCGCGGCGATGCGGAATCGGCCACCGGTGCATTGGAGGGTGCCTGGGCGCTGCTGCTTCTGCGCGGGCCTTTCCAAATGGGTATCGATCTGGCTGAATCGATATGCACTATGCCAGGGCTACCGCAACGGCTCGCCGCGCATGCGCTGGCCATACTCGCCACGGCCCACTGGGCCTGCGGCAGGCTGGGGCCCGCGCAAGCGCACTACGAAGACGCACTGGCCCGTTCCCGCGCCGCGGGCGACCGCCTCTGTGAGGCCGAGGTAATAGGGGGACTCGGCTGGTGGTGTCTTTCGAAAGGCAGGATCGATGACGCGCGCACCGAGTTCGTCGCGCTGCTGGGGATGGCTCGCGAGATGGGCGAGCAAAGGCTGGAATGCCAAGCCCACAATGGACTGGGCTACGTGGAGCTCAACAAAGGCAAAGTCGATGCCGCCTTGTCGCAATACGAGCGAGCGTTGAGTTTGGCGCGGGAGGCAGGGCTTCGGCGCGTTCAGGGGGATGTGCTCGACAGCCTGGGGCACCTGTTCGCAGAGGTTGGGCGCTTGGACGAAGCCCGAGAACTAGACGAAGAGGCACTCGCGATAGCCCGCGAGACGGGTAATCGCGCACTCGAAGCGCACAGCATAAGCAACCTGGGCCTGCTACACCTACTGCAAGGCCGGCTGCGCGAGTCCATAGAGGCGTCAGAGGCCGCCCTCACTCGGGCACGCGAGCTCGGCGATGTATGGCTCGAGTGCACCTGCCTGTGCAACCTAGGCACCGTGTTAGAGCAATCGGCCCACCCGGACGAAGCGCAAGCGAAGTTCGAGACGGCGGTACGCATCGCCAACGGTTTGGGCGATGCACGTTTGGAGGGTCAGGTCCAGGGCTACCTGGGCCTATTGCATGCTCGCCGAGGGCGGCTCGACGTTGCTCGGCGGTGCCTCGATGCCGGCGAGGCCTTGCTACGTGCGGCGACGGACGGGTTCGGGCTTGGCGTGATGTTGTGCGGCCGGGCCGAAGCATCGTTGTTGGCGGGTGACACGACAGCGGCGCGAGCGTGCCTCGCGGACGCGGAAGAACAGGCGCGGGACAGCGGCGCCCAACCCACTTCGTCAATCGGTCTGGCCCTCTTGCGCGTGCGTGCGCTGATCGCCGGGTCGCCGAGCTGAGCGTGGGGCCGGCCTCGTTGCGGCGGCATTAGCCTTCGACTTTTACTTCAACACGATCGCTTCGGCAAACG
>JBDSBS010000461.1:0-8076 GCA_039921435.1 Planctomycetota bacterium
GCACCGGGCGACTGCCGATGGGCTCCTTGCGGGTCGTGCTGTAGCCCTTGCCGAGCTTCTTGAGCTTGAAGCGGCCGCGCGTCGGGCCGCCATTCTTGCGTTGTGAACGAGCCATGATGTCTGGTACCTGGTTGGATTCGTGCGGGCCTGCCGATCAGCGCTTGCCCTTGGTCGCCATCGCCTTGGCCGCGGCGTTCTTGACGACGAGACCCGGCTTGTGCGCCACGTCGCGCTCGTTCTTGACCGTCTTGCGCAGCATGAGGTAGCCGTTGTTGTGGCCCGGCACCGCCCCGCGCAGGTAGACGAGGTTCCGCGCTTCGTCGATCTTGACGACCTCGACGCGCTGCACCGTGACCCGCTCGACGCCGTAGTGGCCGGCCATCTTCTTGCCCTTCGGCACGCCCTTGCTGATCGACTGGTGGCGTCCAAGGCCGCCAGCGGTGCGGTGGTTCAGCGAGTTGCCGTGCGAAGTTGGCTGGCGGCTGAAGCCCCAGCGCTTGATCGTGCCGGCCCAGCCGCGACCCTTGGTCGTGCCCGTGACATCGACATGATTGGCCGCCGCCAACACGGCAACCGTGACGTCATCACCGGGCTTGTGCGTTGGCGCCTTGAGCAAGCGGAACTCGCGCACGAAGCGCTTGCCGCAATCGAGACCCGCTTTCTTGTTGTTGCCGAGCTCGGCCTTGCTGCAGCTGCGCGCCGGCCGGTCGTCGAAGCCGAGCTGCACGGCGTAGTAGCCGTCGCCCGAGCGCGGCCGGTTCTGCTTGCCGCGCTTCTTGCCGTTGTTGACGCTGGCCTGGCGGTGGCCCTCCGGATGTTCAGCGGCGGTCGCCATCTTGACCTGCAACACGCGGCAGGGACCGGCCTGCACGACGGTTACGGGGACACAAGAACCGTCTTCTTGGAAGATCTGGGTCATGCCCAGCTTCTTGCCGAGGATGCCGAGGGTTGCACTGCCGAGGGTCATGTTGGCTACTGCTCCGAAAAGCCCGTCCGAAAAGCCCGTTCGGGCGCGGTCGCGAACGTGGGTTCACGACACGAAGGGCGAACGTTCTACGGATTCGGAGGGGCTGAAGCAAGGGGGCAACCGGGGAGTCTTGGCGACTGTTGCCCGCAGCCCCTAAGCCGGTCTGGTTGGTCATCTCGCGCGCGTCGGGTGCTTGGGCACCGAGGGCGGCGGCGAGCAGCGAAAGGGACAGGGACAGGAGCGGGGAACGTGGCTGCACGGCGGGCCTGGAATGCTGAGGGAAGGAAGGTGGGTTCGTCACACCTCGTTCCAGTCCGCAGCCGCCGCCCGGCCCAAGGTCGATTCGCTGGATTCCGCGGCCAAACCTGGCCGTTCGACGGACCGTTACCGCACGAACGCCCGCAACGTCAGCGCCGCGAGCCCGGCCAGCAAGCAGAGCGCCGCCAAGTCCTGATCCGGCGTACCAAACGGCGGCAGCGGACGGTCGACCCCCACCGCGCGGTCGAACAGGTCCTGCTCCCCCGCCGCCGGTGCTTCCACCCGCGCCTCGAGTTGCGCTCCTGTGCCGTAGGCCCGCACGAAGGCGCGCCGCAGCAACTGCGGGAAGGCGGCGAGCAGCGGCAGGTTGCTGTCCTGCAGACGAAACGCGAAGTGCACCGACGCCAGATGTTCGTCGCCGACCACGACGGCGAGCGGCACGCGCTGCCCCGCGCGGTCTTGCGCCCACAAGAACGGTTCACCGGGCGGCAACGTCTCGCGGAACGCGCAACTCACGCGCAGCTCGGACAAGTCGAGTCCCGCCGTCAAGGCGTTGGTTCGATCCCAGTCGGCTATGCCAGGCTCGAGCCACGGCGCCAGCTCCACGGGCGCGCCGAACTGGCTGCCGAAGCTGACCGCGCGCACGAGGCCCGGCTCGAGCGCGACCGAACCGCCGTCGACGAGTAGCAGGCCGACTGGGTCGCCGGGTGCTGTCGCGACGACGCTGCCAGAGACCTCGTCCGCAAGCGCCTTCGCGGCGATGCTGGCGAACGGGCCGGCATCCCCGTCGGCGAGCACAGCTATGCGCGGAGCGGGCAAAGCTGGCAACCGCGCGGCCCAGCGGTCGTCGTCAGGCAAGACGTCGCCGGGCACCGCGAGCTCGAGTTCGAGTTCGCCACCGACGGCGGTGCGATCGATTTCGAAAGCCACGGTCACCACTTCGCGCGGCGTCAGGGACACGGCGCGCGGCACGACTGCGGCCACAGCACCTCGCACACGCAGTTCGCCACTTCGCGCGTCGGCGGCAAAGCACACGACGTCGACTTCGAGACCGAGCGTGGGCAGCGGCCAGCGGTCCACCGTGCGCACCGCGAGCACGGCAGCGTTGACGCCCTCCGTCGGAACGAGCATCAAGGCTCCCACGGTTGGCAGCGTGCGCTGGCCCTGGCCATCGGTCAGCGTCCACACCACCGTGTCGGGCGCGAACTGTGTCGCAGCGAGGGCTGGCAGGTCGACCGCGAGTGGACCCTTCGGCGCGCCGATGTCGTGCAGAGCCCGTGCCGAAGGCCCGTGCCGACGCAGCAGCGGCCCGCCGCAGCGCAGCACCGTCACTTCGACGTACGCTGGCAGCAACGTCAGTCGCTCGCGCAACGTCGAAGCGGCAACTTCGAAGGCCTGGGACGCCTTGGAGTCGGGTGACGCGGGCCGCGCCGCCATGCTCGCCGAGGCATCGAGCAGCACGACGAGTCGCCGCGGCCCGGGTTCGCCGCGCAGCATAGGTCCCGCATACGCAGCGACCGCCGCCGCGCACGCCGTTGCCAACAGCAGCAATCGCAGTCCCGACAACCGCGGCGGCCGGCGCCGCTGTGCCGCATGCGCCTTGTGCCACTGGGCCAGGTGCGCGGTCCACGCATACGAACGAGGGCGCGGCGGCAGCGCGAGCCAGTAGAGCAACGGGAGTAGCAAGAGCCAGCCCAGGTGCGCCGGTTCGGCGAAGCTCACCGCGAACACCAAGCGAGGATCGGCTGGTAGGGCGCGCGGCCGAAGTCGCCATCGGCCGGGGCGGGCCAGCGCACGAGCGGGCAGCCGCATTGCGCAAACAGCCGGTCCTGCTGCCGCCCGAGCAGTTCGAGTTGGTGCTTCATCTCGGCCGCCAACACGTCGTCGACGGCGACCACGACGACCTCGCCCGTTTCTGGATCGACGAGTCGCAGATAGCCGCGCCGCGGCAACTGCACGTCCTCAGCGATGCCGGGCAGCCAACCGGTCACCATGGCACCGCGGCGTCGCAGCGCGGCGAGCGGCAGTTCGAGCGCCTTCGGTGTGGCGAAGTCGGAGATCCAGTGCACACGGCCAAAGGCGCGGCGCTGCGACAGAAGGGCGATCGCGGCTTCGGGTGTCGCGTCGACGATCGGCAACGTGTCGAGATGTTGCAGCAAGGCAGCGAGGTCTCCCGCACTGGCGAACGACGCAACGGCGCGCGCGCCGGCACCGGGTGCGACCACCGTGAGCCCGTCGAGATGCCGCAGGGCGAGGCCGCCGACGATCGCGGCGAGGCGCAGCGCAGCGAGCCGGCGCGGCGGGGTGCCAACCAAGAGACTCGCCGACAGGTCCAGCAGCAGGGTCGCTGTGCGGCGTTCTTCTTCTTCGAGCTGCTTGACGAACAGCTCGCCCGTGCGAGCCGAGGCCGCCCAATCGATGCGACGCAGGTCGTCGCCGCGCACGTAGGGCCGATGGCCGACAAACGTGCCGCTCTGGCTCAACGCCGCGCGCCGCGCGCGCTGGTGTTCGACGCGAGCGACGGGCAGAGCCGCGCCGCGCGCGAGCAGGTCGTGCAACAACGTCGTGAACGCGGCGGGAAAGCGCGCCGGCATCTCGGGCAAGCTCGGCGCCCGACGCTTCACCGCGCAGCCTCGCGCAACAGTTCGAAGAAGCGCCGCACCATCGGTCGCTCCTCGGGCGGCACGTGGCGCGCCTGCAAGGCCGCTTCGGCCGCGCGATCGAAGTGCTCGCGCATCGCTTGGGGCGGCGGCGGCTCGTTGCCCGCACCACCGGGGTTCTGCACCGCCGGGCGTGGTGCCATACCGGCCTGGGCCAACTCCGCGGCATGCATGCGCACGCGTCGCGTCGGACCATCGCCGAGGAACTCGGGCACGACGAAGCGCTGCTGCTCGGGCAGCTCGAGCAGCGGTGCGGGCGGTTCGGGTGTCGGGATCGGCTGCTCGGGGGTCGGTGGCGGCGCTGGCGGTGGGGGTGGCGGCGTTTCGGGCGGGGTGCGGTCGGGCTCTTTGGTCTCCTCTGGCTTCGGTTCGGACTGCGCGTTGCGCTCGGGTTCGTTCGAGACGGGGGCACCATGCCCGGGTTCACCACTGCCACCCGAAGCGCCACCCTGTGGTTCACCCGACCCACTTCCTGACCCCGCCGCGGGCGTCTCGACGGTGGCCCGCCCACCGAGCAACCCCGGCCACGCCGGCCAGAACCACAACGACAGCAGCCACGCCAACAGCAGCAGCACGATCACGGGAACGAGTTGCCGCCAACGGCCCAGTCGCGGGCGCGCCAGACCCGCGAGCAACTTCGGCGACAGCGACGGCAACTGCGCCTCGATCTCGCGACCGAGCCAACTCGGCATCGGGGCACCCGACTCGGCGCGCCGGTGGCATTCGAGCCAGGTGGCGAGTTCGTCGCCGACCATTGCGAGGCCGGCACCGCCCGCCGGGCTCACTTCGGTCGCACTCGCAGCGATCCACGCATCGGCGCGCATCAGCGCCGCATCCGCGATGCGCCGCGCACGCCAAGCCGCCAGGCCAGCTGGCGGCAGCACGAGCACCGCCGCAATGCCCATTGCTGGCAAGGTCCAGCTCGGCACGAGCCACGCCACGAGGATGCACGGCACCGCGACGAGCAGCAGGCCACGCAGCATCACACTCGCCGCAGCACCGCGCGCGTGCAGCCGACGCAAGCGGGCGGCGAAGGCGAGCAGCCGTTCGGCCGGTCCCACAGACATGCCAGCGACGGTCGGATTGTCGTGCACTCCCCTCATCATGCGCGGTCGCCAGCGCGAAGAAAACGGCCGGCACGAAGGCAACTCACCCTCGCCCCGGTTTACTCAGACGGAGGAGATGGGGAAGGGATCGACCACGGTCACGATCGCTCGCGTGCAGCCATTGGCGGAGCACGGCGAGGACTCGGCAGGACGCCGAGGTCGCCGGTGGCAGCGCTTCATAGCTCGCCGTCCCGCGGCGAGACGCAGGCTCGACCGCATCTGGGCCGCGGTTCTCGGCGGCCGCGGTTCTCGGCGGCCGCGGTTCTCGGCGGCCCGTTCCCGGCTGACGACGCCCTCGACGGCGGCTCGCCGTCCCCACGGCGCCCGCCTCACTTGTTCTTTTTGTCGTCTTCGTCCGGTGGCTTGTTGGCCGCCGGCGGAGCCGGGTCGAACCAGGCCGCCTTGACATCGACTTCGAACGCCGTCACGTAGCCAGCCGGCCACGTCATCAAAAACTGCGACTCCGAACTCGTCAGGTAGTACTCGTTCTTGCCGTCGACCTTGTTGCCGACCGCGAACTTGATGACACGGTTCTGGCCGCCTTCGAGCACCGTCATCTCAAACTCGATCTGCGGCGGCGACAGACCGAGTGCCGCGAGGTTGCCCGAGCGGGCCAGCGGCGTCCTGAAGTCCGCGGCCGACATCCACCGCATGCGCTGCAGCAGTGCCTCGACCTCGGTCTGACGCACGGCACCCACGGGAACCGACGGATCGACGGCCTGCCACGACGCCTTGCCGTCCTTGCGCTCGAAGTCGAACGTCATGCCGTTGGTCGCGGCGTTGCGGATCGAGAAGCGCTGGATCTTGTCGGGTTCGACCTTCGCAAGCACCTTGTCGAGCCACTGGTCGGGCAACACGTCGCGGCGCCAACCCTTGTCGAACTCGTACAACACGACATCCGTGCTGTCCGTCTTGCGCACGAAGACGCCGCGTACGGCCTCGGTGCCGGTCTGCCCCGCGCCGGCTTCGCGGCCGACGAGCAGATCGGCGACAACGATCTTGCCGGTCGTGTCGATGAGCTTGAAGACGAACGCGTGCGCTTCGTCGAGCCCCAGTTCGGCGAGCTGGTCCGGAGTCGCATTGGGTTGCACGAGCGTGTCGCGATCGATGCGGATCGTGCGCAAGTGTGCAAACACGTCGGCCTCGACGCGGTCCTTGTTGACTGGGGCCCCCGCGAGATCGATCGGTGGCTGGCCAACGATCGGTGCGAAGGCCCAACCCTTGTCGGTGCGCTGCAGCAGCATCTGGTCGTAGGCGATCGGGCGCTTCTGGTCGGGATTCTGCGGGTCCGCCGGCGGCTGTTCCGCCTTGGGCTTGCCCATCAGGATCTGACCTGTGTTGTCCGACGAAAAGCCGTCGAACAGCAGCGGGATGGTGGCGATGTCCTTGAAGATCTCCGCCTCGCCGCGGAGCTGCAAGAAGGTCGGCACGGCAAGCGCCACCGCGACGACGAGCAGGGCGACATTTTGTTTGCTGAGGTTCATCGGTTGGGTTCCTCGGGTGGGGCTGCTCGGAGGACTCACGAGCTCGACGAGGCCAGGAACGATCGCTTCTGCGCGCGCCGCACGCCGAAGACGAGCAGCCCGAACAGTGCGAGCAAGGCGCACGGCACGACGATGTTGAGCGCGCGCAGCCAATCGGTTTTGCTGGCCAAGGCCTGTTCGGCGAGCCGCGCATCGGCAGTCGGAGTGGCCTCGGTGTCGACGAACTTCAGTGTGCGGTCCTGCGGGATGCGCGATTGCAGCGCGACGAGATCGCGATCCTCGGACAGCCAGTCGAGCATCTGCAAGAAGAACGTCGGGCCGTTGGTCGAAACGGGACCGCCGGCCTGGCCGTAGTCGCCTCGCACGAGGTCGTCGCGCAGGAAGTCCGCGTCGCCGATCATGACGATGCGGCCTGGCACGGTCCCGTTCGCGAGCATGACGGCTTCGGGCGGCACCGGTGCGACCTGATCGTCCGTGGCCTGAGGGGCCGGCGGCGGCTGCGGTCCGACCTCGTCGACCTTTTCCGCTGGCTTCACCGCTGGCTTGTCGGGGTCGACCGGCTCCTTCGGTTCGGCTTCTTTGGCTGCAGCAGCCGCCTTCTTGGCCTCCTCCTCCTTGATCTCGGAGGGGCGCTTCGGTCGCTCGCCACCGGCGAAGAACGACCCGAACTTGCCGCGCAGCTCGACCATGAGCGGCGCCTGCTGCCGGGGTTCGGCGTGGAAGCGTTCGACGAGCTTCTGGTTGAACTTCTGCAGGTTCTCTTCGATCGCCCGCGCATCGGTGCTGGCGATCGGGTCGAGCGACTGCGGCGGCTCCTCGGCGAGCACCGCTGGGCTCGACCACAGCAGCACGCGGCCGTCGATGCCTTCGGGCAGATCGAGCACCCCGCCCGCACGTTGCCGCAGGCCGACCCACGTCGGCCAGTAGAAGCCCGGGCCGCGCCCGATCTGCTTGAACGGCTTGAACAGGAAGTCGTCGCTCGGCATGCCGGGCACGAACAGCTTGCGGTATTGCGCCGCGAGGTCCTTGTCGACCTTGCCCTGCGGATCCTTGGCAAAGTCGTCGGCGGCCACCTTCCAGTCCTCGGCGACCGCGTGGAAGAAATACGGGTAGACCTTGGGCACGAGGCGCATGCCGAACATCGTCTGTTGCTGCACCGCCAGGTACTCGTAGGCCCCACTCATGGGATCGCGCGGCGAATGGGCCTTGGTGGCCAGATCCGCGAGCACCTTCTGCTTCCAGTCGATGCCGTAGTTCAGCAACTGGTCCGTGAATGGCTTCGTGCTGCCGGCGGCGTCGAGCGCAAACGGCATCTTCGTGAACGAACGCTTGGGTCCGATCGCGTACTCGGCCGCGTCGGCCAGCACGACGAGCGTGCCGCCGCGCACGACAAACTGGTCGAGCACGTACTTCTGGCGGTCGGTCAGGTCCTTGGGCCGGAACAACCACAGCGTGTCGAGGTCGGCCGGCAGCAAGGCGCCGTCCTCGTCCTTGAAGTTCTGGAACTCGTAGCGCTTGGCGATGCCCTCGTGCGTGCGCAGCATGTTCCAGCCGATGCCACCTGGCGTCTGCTGGCCAACCGCGGTGGCTGGCCATTCCAT
>JBDSBS010000462.1:0-2528 GCA_039921435.1 Planctomycetota bacterium
GAGAGCAAGCGCCTCGGCTACTTCCGCCTCAATCAGATTGCCTGGCACCGCGTCGATCCACGCTCGCCGCAGTACGGGCTCGAAGCGGAAGGACTGTTCTACTCCAAAGAAGCGGTTCGAGTGCTGCAAACGAAGCCTCCCGATGCGCCAAGCGAGCCGCGGGAGTTCGCAGGCTGGCTCGCAGGTTGGCGGCACACACTGGCTTGGGCCCACTACCGAAACAGGCACTTCAAAGAGGCCATCCAGATGATGAAGATGGCTGGCCCCGAACCTGGCGACATGCCTCGCCTCGAGGATGAGATTCTCCGATGGGAGGATGGCTCGGCGATGTTCGAGCATGCGAACTTGCAACAAGAGGTCGATCAACTGACCCGCGAGAAGGAGGCATGGGGTTCGGTTCGCGCGTCCGATCCGGGCACCATTCTGTGGCATGATCAACTGATGCGAATCGTGACATCACTCGAGAGTCTTGGTCAGCGCCTAACGAGCAACGAGCAGAACCGGTCCATATCCTGGGAAGATGCAAGTGCCGCCATTCGCAAGAACCCGAACTACAACGGATTCGAAGTATCGCCGCAGGTCGATCTCGTGCCGCTCGGACCCGACCCAGAGTCAGGACTCTGGGAGTTTGCGCACGTACCATCGGGCAAGCCACCAAATCGCGATGCCACCACCGGGCGTCTTGAGCAGACCGTCGAGACGGGCACGGTCTTCGTGCTGCTACCCGAAGCTGTCGTCAACATCCGAGACGGCGCCTCGTTTGAACCCACCACCAAGGTGCATCTAGTCGCCTTCTTCCTCTCGAAGTACGAGATGACCCAGGCGCAGTGGCTCCGCCTTCGGCCCGATTGGTCCCTTCTCTTCGACTGGGAGGCTCCTCGGCGTCCGGTGCACAGAGTGAGCTGCGATGACTGCAGTGACACGCTGGAGCGCTCCCGCTGGCTTCGCCTGCCGACCTGTGCTCAGTGGGAGTACGCGTGCTGGTACGGGAACAGCCCCGGAGCTTGGGGTGGCCCCGAGTTCGAACCCGTGCTCAGAGGTGTCGCCTGGGACGACCTCCCGCCTCGACAGGTTGGTTCCAAGCCAGCCAACAAGTTCGGGCTCCACGACATGTTTGGCAACGTTGAAGAATGGTGCTGCGACGACCCAACGCCCGTAGTGCGTCCCCGCCCCGGCGACGGAATGCGACAGGTCGGCAATCGCGCAAGTGTCGATGTTGGTGTCATGGGGGGATCCGCCGTCAAGCCTGATACGTGGATCGGCATGAAAGCGCGTAGCGAGAGAACAATCCGCACTGGCCTGCGCCCCGCGCGCCGCCTTATGATGTAGCTGCTCAGCTTCTTGAGCGCGCCTGCATGCGCACGCCCAACTCACGTCGCGCCCGCCGATACAGCTCCTGGCAAGCTTCCGCACTCGGCCGCCCCATCTGTTCCGCGACCGTCCGCCAATCGCCGCCGGCATAGTCGCGCAGCAGAATGACTTCGCGGTACGGTTCCGCCAGCTCGCCGAGGCAGAGCAGCAAGATCGCGTGTTGCTCCGCGCGTGCCACCTTCGAACCCACACTCGTCGCGTCATCGGCCACATCGAGCAGAGAGATCGAATCCCCCTGAGAGCGAAGAAGTCGCGCCAAAGCGCCGCCGCGCTTCTGCGCCGACTCCCGCCGTGCATGGTTGGCGATCTCGTTCTGCGCCATGCGGGCGACGTAGTCGATCCAACGCGCATTGCCGCGCTGCTCAAAGCGGTGGGCCGACTCGACGATGCGCACAAACACGTCCTGCACGACATCGGCAACCGTCTCGCGACTCAACAACGCAGCCCCGAGCCGCGCGCGAACGATCGCCTCGACCCGCGGGTAGTAACGCTCGGCCAGCACCTGTAGAGCAGCGGCGTCGCCAGTTCGGTAGCGCGCCAGAAGCTCGTAGGTCTGCTCGTGGTCCTCCGGTTCCGGTTCCATGTTCACTCCTCGAGAGACGGCGACGATAGCACCCATCACGTTCCCTGTTGAACCCAACCTCGCCCATCGAGGGTCTCCAGCCGTCGCCATGTCGCGCGCTGAGTTGCAGCCGAAGACCCTTCGTTCACCTGCGCGGGCGGGGCACTCCACGGATGTCGGCCTCAGCAGCCAATCGTGCCATGGCCGCCATTGCTCGTGACCGCGTTGAACGCGTTGATCCCCGGGTCGATGACCAACACCTGCTGGTAGAAGTCGACCCCGACCAGAGCCGCGTTCGCAGGGATCGCCCACGACCACAGCGCCGTGGTCGGCGTCGGACGGTTGCCCAGGAACTCGATCACGTCGGCGCTGCCCAGCAGCTGGCAACCGGGCATACCCAAGAAGCCGAGGGGCAACGGCAAGGCAATGCCGCCACTCGCAACCGTGTCACTGAGACCCAGCATGCCGAACGCCCCGGAGATGACTGGCAGGGACGAGACGGTCACCTGAAAGGACGTGCCGATCGTGGGTCCAACCGGTGGGGCACCAATCGTCGGTGTACCGTTGGACCCTGCACAGCCCGAACCGAACAGGG
>JBDSBS010000463.1:0-3765 GCA_039921435.1 Planctomycetota bacterium
GCGTCTTGGTGTGGGGGGTGCCGCTGCGCGGCAGTCTGCTGGCGATGCTGGCACTCGTCGTGATCGGCGGGTTTGCGTTCAGCGGGCTCGGTTGCCTGCTGGCGACGCGGCCGCGTACGATCGAAGGCATCGCCGGGCTCATGAACGCGGTGCAGCTGCCGATGTGGTTGCTCGGCGGCACGTTCTTCAGCAACGAACGGCTCGAAGGCGTCGTGCGGTGGGCGGCCGAGGTGATGCCGCTGACCCACCTGAATCGCGGCCTGCGCGACGTGATGCTCGAGCCCGGTGGGTTCGCTGATGTGCTCTTGCCGCTGGCTGGGCTCGGCGCGTTTGCGCTCGTGTGCTTCGCGCTTGCGATGCGCATGTTCCGCTGGACGTAGGTTCGGCGCGCGCCTCGTCGCTCTGCTACTGGCCGGCGCGTCGCCCGGGCATGGCAGGCGAGCCTGTGATGCGCAGCACCGGGTAGATGTCATCGGTGCTCGCTTCGAAGAAGTTCCAGCTCGACAGCGAGTCTTCGCTCTCGGCCTCGAGCAGTTGTGCTGCAAGCCGCGCCAGCGGTTGGCGCGCATCGACGAGCACCGAGCCGGCCGGCAATTTAATACTGGTGGCGGCTTGCCAAAGGCCTGCGAGCACGAGTTCTTGATGTCCTTGGTAGGGTCGCTTCGGCTTCTTCTTCGCGGTGACGGCAAAGCGTTCGGCCGCGACTTGTTGGGGGGCGTCGAGGGTCGAGAACACGATGCCGTGCTGTTGCAGGCGGGCGATCACGTCGGGCGATGGTGCGAGAATGGCCCACGCGTCGGGCAGGGCGCGCTGTTGCCGAGCGCGGAACGAGCGCACGACTGGCAAGCGTTCGGCGGTGCCGTCCCCCTTGCGGGCGAAGCGCGGTGGAGCGCCGTTCTGGCCCTCGACGCGCTCTACTTCGCCGACCAGCACGGGCAGTTCTTCGGGCTCGCCGAACGTCGTGTCGAAGCCGAACCACCGCGGTGCGTCCGCCTGCACGAGCGCCTGGTCGGCGGCCTTGCAGGTGCGTCGCACTTCGTCGGCCCGCTTCGCCAGGCTCTGCAGCAGTGACAGCACGAAGGCCCGGGTCGCCGCGATGCGCGTCGCGAAGTCGGCGTAGCTATACGCTTCGCTGAGGATGCCGAGCCGGTTGCGCAGGCCGAAGTAATTGACGCCGTAGCGGGCGCGATGGTCATACGTGTACCAGCCGCGAACGCCGGTCGCCGACTCGGGCGCACCCGACCCGTCCCAATCGCGCGTCTCGAAGTTGCCGTAGTCGAAGGCGGCGAAGCCGTGCGTCTTCTGCATCGTCGCCGTTGCATCGTCGAGCACGGCGCGCGTGAGTCTGGCCACGTCGCGGTCGACGTTCGGCGACAGACTCGGGGCATAGGTCAGGTGGTAGCCGTGGTAGGAACCGTTCGTCGTGTGCAGGTCGACGAACAGGTGCGGGTCGAGGGTAACGAACAGTCCGAGCAGCGTGCGCGTTTCGGGCGCATCGACTTTGACGAAGTCACGGTTCAGATCGAGGCCCTGCGCATTGGGCCGCTCGCCGACTTCGGCGGGTCCGTTCTGTCCGGCCCGGTTCTTCAGGCCGAAGGCTTCGTTGCCGTCGACGTTGTAGACGGGCAAGAACCACAGTTCGAGCCGCTGCAGCAAGTCTTCGTGTTCTCCGTTGGCGAACTCACGCAGCAGCACTTGCAGCGCCTCTTTGCCTTCGATCTCGCCGGCGTGGATGTTGCCGATGACCAAGGCACGCAGGCGGCCAGCGGGAGCTGGATCCGGCAGCGCGATGTGTGCGAGCAACTGGTCTCGACCTGCATGTGTCTTGCCGACGACTCGCGTCGTGATGCGGTCGGCGTGAGGCAGGCCGCGCAACGCGTCGCAGAACCGCGCGACGTCGGCCTCGCGCGAGGTCGACGCGTAGTCGGTCGCTTCGGGGACCGTGCGTGGCTCGATCGCTGTCTGAGCCCACAGGGGCGCGGCCACAGCGAGAATCACACCGGACAGTGGGACGGCCAGTGGGAAGGCCAGCGAGCGGGTGCCGAACATGCCGCACTACTACGCAGTGTGTTGCCCCACTGCCAGTCGAGAACTTGGCCACTGCCGAAGCAGCGGCCATTGGGTAGCCCTTCGAGGCAGCTACCCGTTCACGTTTCAGCAGCCGGTGACCTTGTGGTACCGGCTAGCCGAAGGGGCTTACCAGCGGTCGCGACCGCCGCCGCCACCACCACCACCGCCGCCACGGCGTTCACCGCCACCGCCGCCGCCGCCGTAGCCACCACCACCGCCACCACCGCCACCACCGCCGCCACCCGAACGCGGCTTGCGTTCTTCGGCTTCGTTGACGCGCAGGGCGCGGCCGTCGAGCTGCACACCGTCCATCGCCTTGATGGCGGCCTGCGCATCGGCGTCGGACTCCATCTCGACGAACGCGAAGCCGCGCGAGCGGCCCGTGTCACGGTCGAGCACGAGGCTCACGCTGGCGACCTTGCGGCCGTCTGCCGCGAAGGCATCCTGCAGCGAGTTGTCGGTAGTTTGGAAAGAGAGATTACCTACGTAGAGACGCTTGCCCATTCGATCACACGGTCCTCGGCCCAAGATCATCTTCGTCGATCGGGTGGTGGCTCGAGTCCGGGTCGAAGTTCGACCGGGCGCTTGTGCCGCAGGAAGCTGCGGTTGGCCGCTTCTTCCTCCGCCTCATCGTCTGCAACTGCCTGGGTCCATCCAGTCGTCAACCCAACAGAAAAGAACCCGTCCGCGGCGACTGATTCGTCGGTGGGCTTCGGTGCAAGGTGCACCGATTGGAGTACGGGAGGCCACGTTAGCAAACGCAGCGCCCCGGACGAACCCGGAAGGGTAGCGCGGCGCTTGCCCGGTTCAAGCGGCCTCTGGAATGCCGGATTGTGGATCGCCGCCAGTTGCGCGTAGCCTGCTGTCCGCCCAAACCTCGTTCGCCCCTCGATGACCTCCCCGACACCTCGCCCTGCCCCACACGTGGTGATCCTCGGCGGCGGCTTCGCCGGCCTGACTGCAGCACGCGCACTGCGCCGTGCCCCGGTGCGGGTCACGCTGGTCGACCGGCGCAATCACCACCTCTTCCAACCCCTCTTGTACCAGGTGGCTACCGCCGCCCTGAACCCGGCCGACATCGCCTACCCGATCCGCTCCGTGCTGCGCACCCAGGCCAATGCCCGCACCATCTTGGCCCGCGTCACGAGCATCGACATGGCCGCACGCACGGTCCTGCTCTTCGACGGCAGCCTGCAGTTCGACTACCTGCTGCTCGCCACTGGAGCCACCCACAGCTACTTCGGGCACGACGCGTGGGAGGCGTGGGCACCCGGCCTGAAAACCATCGAAGATGCTCTCGAGATTCGGCGCCGCGTGTTGTCTGCCTTCGAAGCAGCCGAACGGCAAGTCGACTTGGCTCTGTTGCCGGCGATGTTGACGTTCGTGGTGGTCGGTGCGGGCCCGACCGGAGTCGAATTGGCGGGGGCGCTGTCGGAGATCGGCAGGCAGACCGTGGCGAAGGACTTTCGCACCTTCGATCCGCGGCGGTTGCGCGTCGTGCTCGTCGAGGCAGCGCCACGCGTGTTGCCGCCCTACTCGCCGCGCTTGTCCGAACGGGCGGCGCGGCAACTCGGTCGGTTGGGCGTCGAGGTGCGCACGCATGCACCGGTGACGAAGATCGACCAAACCGGGGTTTGGCTCGGCGACGAACACATTGCCGCGCGCACCGTGTTGTGGGCAGCAGGAGTCGCGGCT
>JBDSBS010000464.1:0-7021 GCA_039921435.1 Planctomycetota bacterium
ACCTCATTCGCCGCAAGGGAGCCTGAGATGCCCGGCAAGTTCTGCGTCAGCCTGACCTGTGCGAAGGACAACCCCGACAAGGCCACCGTCGCCTTCGTCGTCGCCAACGCCGCGGTGGCCTCCGACCAGGAGACCGTGGTGTTCCTCAGCACCGAGGCGGTGCGGCTCTGCCAGCAGGGTTACGCCGATGACATCCGCGAGGAGGGTTTCGCGCCGTTGCAGGAGTTGATGGCCAACTTCGTCAAGGCCGGCGGCAAGGTCTGGGTGTGCTCGCCGTGCTTCAAGCGCCGTAAACTCGACGAGAGCAAGCTGATCGCCGGCGCCACGATCGTCGGCGGCGCCAAGCTCGTCGAGTTCTTGTCGGACGGTTCGCCCTGTATCAGCTACTGATGGCCAGCGACGACGCACTGCCGGCACCACACGCTACCTGCGACGGCGGCGACCTCGACTGCGGCAGCGGCCTGTTGCTGATCATTCGGTCGGCGATGGCGCCGATCCCGCCGGGCGGTGTGCTGCTCGTCAAGAGCCGCGAGGTTTCCGTGCGCGAGGACCTGCCCGCCTGGTGCCGCATGGTCGGCCACCGCCTGCTGGCCGAAACGCCGGCCGACGCTGGCTACACGCACTACATGCTCGAGAAGAAGCTCGAGGACGGAGCGTTGGCGGCGGACCTGCAGAAGGCGCGCGAGCATGTCTGGCAAACCCGCGTGCGTTGGACCGGCGGCATGCAGGCCAAGGCCCTCGTGCGCAACCACAGCGTGCTCGTGGGACAACCGGCCAGCTTCGACACCGAAGACACGGCGCCGTCGGCCATCGAGCTGCTGCTCGCAGCGATCGGCAGTGCTTTGACCACGGGCTTCCAGTGGCGGCTGTCGCAGCAGGGCGTCGAAGTGCACAACCTCGAGGTCGTCGTCAAAGGACGTTCCGCCAACAGCCTCGTCTTCCTCGGCGTCGAACAAGACGGCAACCCTGCCCTCGACGCCGTCGAGGTCGCGATCTACGTCGCCTGCGATGCGGAGCGTACCGTGCTCGAAGCGACCCTCGGCGAAACCATGCGCCGCTGTCCCGTCACCCAGTCGCTGCTGCGCAGCGTGGTGGTGACCGCCCAACTGCGAACCGTCTGACATGAACCGTCTGACATGAACACTCTGACATGAACACCGAGCGCCCCATTCCCCGTTTTCCCACCAGTGTTGTCGGCAGTTGGCCGCGACCGCGTTGGCTGCTCGACGCCATGCGCAAGAAGTCTCCCGACCTTGAAGAACTGCGCGACCAGGCCACGCTGCTCGCGATCAAGCAGCAGGAAGATGCGGGCGTCGACGTGCTCAGCGACGGCGAGCAACGGCGCGACAACTTCTACTCATTCTTGACCGAGAAGCTCGATGGCGTGCAGCTCATGACGATGGCCGATCTGCTCGACTACGTCGAGGACAAGGCTGCCTTCGAGGAGCTGCTGCAAGCGCTCGACGTGCCGGCGTTCGCGATCAAGAATCCCACCATCACGGGCCGCATGCGGCGCCGCGAACCGCTGGCCGTGCGCGAGGCCGAGTTCTTGCGCGCGCACACGACGCGGGCTTGCAAGGTGGCGTTGCCGGGCCCGTACCTGCTATCGCGCTCGATGTGGGTGCAGAAGCTCTCGGCCGCGGCCTATCCGACGCGCAAGTCCCTGTGCGATGACGTCGTGCGCATCCTGCGCGAAGAACTGTTCGAACTCGCAGCACTCGGCGTCGAGATCGTGCAGTTCGACGAACCCGTGCTGACCGAGCTCGTGTTCGCTGGCAAGCAGGCGAAGCGCTCATTCATGTGCGCGGCACTGGCGGCGGCCGACGATCCGGCGGCGGAACTGGAACTCGCCGTCGACCTCGTCAACCGCGTCGTCGAGGGCGTGCAAGGCACACGCACGGCCGTGCACGTCTGCCGCGGCAACTGGAGCCGGCAGGAGGACGTGCTGCTGTCGGGCACCTACGAACCGCTGCTGCCGAGCCTCGCCAAGATGCAGGTCGACCAGTTCGTGCTCGAGTACGCGACGCCGCGCGCGGGGCCAGAGGCGATGCTGACGCAGTTGCCCAAGCACTGCTCGGTGGGTTTTGGCGCCGTCAATCCGCGCACCGAAGCGACCGAGCAGCCGGGCGACGTGGCGGCGCGCGTGAAGGCGCTCGCGGGGCTGCTCGGCGAAGATCGCATCTGGCTCAACCCCGACTGCGGCTTCGGCACGTTTGCCGAACGACCGGTGGCGACCGCCGAGGTGGCATCTGCCAAGCTCGGCATTCTGGCCGAGGCGGCGCGCCTGCTGCGCCGGTAGCATGCTCGCCGTGCATTCGCGAATCTCCTCGTTGGCTGCCGTCGGGCCCCTTGCAGTCTGCCTCGGCTTCCTCGGCGCGGCGCCGCTGGCCCAAGAACCAACTGCTTCCCCGCCGCACGATCGCGCTTTCTGGCGCATCTTTCTGCAGCCGAACGTGCTGCCACCCGATGCCGAGCAACTGCCGCTGCTGGTGCACGAACTCAGCGGCCTGCTCGGCCATGCCGATCCCGAGCAACGCGACGACTGCGCCTACTCCGTGCTCGCGCACTGGATCTACCGCAAGCGCGCCGTGCCCGTCGAACTGCGGCGCGAACTGCTGCGCGAGTGGAGCGACAACCTCAAGCTCGGCATCGGCGAACGCGACACCGACACCGTGCTGCTGCGCTCGTTCTCGGCGCTGTCGCTGGGTTTGCTCGTGGCCCTCGACAACGACGAGCCGTTCCTCGAGCAAGCCGAGTTCGAGCATCTGTTGACGGCTGCGCTGACCTACCTGCACGATGAGTGCGACCTGCGTGGGTTCGACGAGAAGCTCGGTTGGTTGCACTCGACCGCCCACACCGCCGACCTGCTCAAGTTCCTCGGCCGCAGCCACCGCCTTGTGGTCGCGGCGCAACGAACGCTGCTCGATGCGATCCTCGACAAGCTGACCCGAACACCAACGGTATACACGCACGGTGAAGACGAACGTCTGGCCCGCACCGTGGTGGCGCTCGTCGCACGCGCCGACTTCGACGCCACCGGCTTCGAGCAGTGGCTCGGGACGGTGTCGTTGCGTCCGGCCGGCGGCACAAAGGCCCATCTCGCCGCGGCGCAGAACAAGAAGCACCTGTTGGTCTCCCTGTTCGCGCTGCTGTCGGTCGACGCGCGCGACCTGCCTTCGCTGCCCCTGGCCAGAGCGAAGGTGCAAGCAGCGCTCGCGAAAGCGCTCTAGCCGAGCTGCGCGGAAGCCCGCCGAACGGAGGGGCTACTCGCGCCTCGGTTTGGCCCTGCTCGAGATGTCGTCCTCGGTGTTCTCGGCCCCGTCGGCTCCCATGCAGACCACCTCGAACATTCGCGGTGTGTCGCCTTCCCGAAGGATGTAGTCATGGCCCCAGGGGTCCTTCGGCAAGGACTCCATCGTGGACCGGCCGCGTTCGTCTTTCGTCGCGAGAGTCTCGAGCGACTCCGGCATCTTGCCATTCCTCGCGCGGTACATCCTCACGGCGTCTTGCAACAGCTGCAGATCGGTCTTGGCCTTCGTGATGCGAGCCTCGGCCGCGGCGGCATCGAGTGCGCCCTTCTTGGCCGGCATAGCACCCGTCTTCTTGCCCGCCCCACCCACGCGCTCGAGTTCATCGGCGAGCTTGCCCGCCCCGTACACCTTGCGCAGCGACTCGATGATGATCGCCGGATGCACGGACACCGTGCGCGACACCTGGTCGTCGAAGACGAAGTTGTTGCCGAGCATCTCGATGTTGCCGTCGAAGATGAGCCCAACGACGTGCTGCTCCTTGTCGATCATCGGCGAACCCGAGTTGCCGCCGATGATGTCGCACGTGGCGACGAAGTTGAACGGCGTCTGCAGGTCGAGCTCCTTCTCCTTGTCGAGCCAAGCCTGCGGCAGGTCGAACGGGTGCACGCCGCCGAACTCGTGGTGCCGCGCGAACAGCCCGTAGAGCGACGTGAAGTACGGCGCGATCGTGCCGTTCATCTCGAAGCCCTTGACGACGCCGTCGGAGATGCGCAGCGACATGGTCGCATCGGGTGGAATCGACGTGCCGTAGACGGCGAAGCAGGCTTCGCCGATGCGCTTGTTCTCGACCTGTTCGGCCTTGGCCAGCTCGGCCGCCTTGGTCTTGTCGCCGAGGGCGGCGACCTTGGCTTTCTGCAGCGCCGCGACATTGTCCCAAGCGTCGCCGTAGTTCTTCTGCAGCTCTTCGTTCTTGGCAACCGCCGCGCGCAGCTCCGACTCGGCCTTCTGCTTGATCGCCATGATGCGCGGCGTGCGCAGCCCATCCAGATAGCCCTGCAGCGCCTTGCGTGAGTTCTCCTGCTTGAGGATCTCGGCGCGCAGCTTCTTCTCGGCGGCCGCACTGGTCTTGGCCTCGGCGTTCAGCGCCGCCAACTGCTTGTGGGTGTCCTCGACGATGGCCGGCAGCCGGTAGTCGCGCAAGTACTCACACTGCGCATAGGTCTGCAATCGACCCGTGCGGCCCGGATTGCCCGTCACGAAGACGAGATCGCCTTCATTGGCGCCGGCGGTTTTCCACTGAAAGCACTGCGTGTCAGTCTGTGCCGGTTCGCCGCCCTCGTAGGCGCGCAAGAACGAGTAGTCGAGGCCCCAGCGCGGGTAGCAGAAGTTGTCGAAGTCGCCGCCAAAGTGGGCGCTCTGGCCGTGTGGCACGCACACCAACCTGAGGTCGTCGTACATCTTGCTGCTGTACAGTTGGTAGTTGCCACCCTGGTAGAGCGGGATGACCTGGTGCAACAACTCGGGCTGCTGCTCCTTGGCCGCCTGCAACACGGCGTCGATGCTCGATGCCGCGACTTCCTTCGTCACGTCGCGCTGCGCGACCAACTGCGAAGCAACGATGCCTGGCAGCTTGACCTCGGCTTCGTAGGCACCAGCGTAGAAGCCGTCCCTTTGCCAATCGTTGTCCCCCTGCACGCTGGCGATGCCCTCGCGCGAGCAGTGGTGGTTCGTCATGACGAGCCCGTGTGGACTCACGAACGACGCCGAACAGAAGAAGGTGTAGCCGTCGGGGTTGCTCTTGTCCTTCTTGCCCAGGCGCAGCGATGACAGCCGCGCGTGGTCCAACCATGCTTGGGTCGGCTGCCAGTCGTAGGCCTGTTGAAACCAGCCGAGCGGTGCCGCTTCGAAGGTCCACATACGGCCCAGTTCCTTGCGGGTCTGGGCCGTGGCCGGGGCCAAAGCAAACGCGACGACCCCCAAGAATGCGGTGAGGGCGGGAAGGCGGAGAGGCCGCAGTGGCGCGGCGGATACGAGGGTCGTGGTCATGCAGAGAGTCCGGGGGGATTTGCGCACTCTACGGACCTCGCGCTAGCACCGCGAAGGCACACCCTGTGTTTTCCTGCCCTCGCCGGCGCCGTTCGGCCCATCCGCCTTCGCTGCGAGCACGACTACATTGTCACTCGCCATGGAACGGGCGCCTCTTTCTGGGCATCGACCGACGATCCAATCGACGTGTTGCTTGGTGAACATCGCACGATCCTCGCCGTGGTCGACGAAATCGGACGGGAGTGTCGCCGCGTGGAAGCCGACGTCGCGTTGTGCGACGCGTTCTGGCGCGACGTGCGCTACGCGGCCGGCCGACGCGCGTGTGCCCCTACGAGCCGACACCCTTTGCCACTCCAACCTCGTCACCGGTCACTCTCCCCACTTCGGGTCGCCGCCGCATCGTCAAACTGAGCACGACCGGCGTCAGCACGAGGCTCAGCCCGAGACTCAGCATCTGGCCGCCGATGACGACGATCGCGATCGCCTTACGTTCCTCGGCGCCCGGTCCCGACCCCACCGCGAGCGGCAGCATGCCGGCGACGAACGCGAGCGTCGTCATGAGGATCGGGCGCAACCGATCGCGGCTGCCTTGCACGATGGCCTCGAACGGTGGCAGGCCTTTGGCGAGCAGCTTGTTGCTGTGGTCGACCTGCAGGATGGCGTTCTTCTTGACCATGCCAAACAGCACGAGCACGCCGAGCGCCGAGTAAAGGTTGAGCGTCTGTTCGCCGAGCCACAGCGACAGCAACGCGAACGGCGCCGCGAGCGGTAGCGCGAGCAGGATCACGGCAGGCTGCACGAGGCTCTCGAACTGCGCCGCGAGGATCATGTACATGAACGCCAGCGCCAGCACGAACGCGAGCAAGAACTCGCCGCCCGTACGTTCGAGTTCGCGCGCGCGACCCGAGATCGCCGTCGAGTACTCGGGTGGCATGTCGAGTTCGGCTGCCGCCTGCCGAAGCGTCGCCACGCCATCGGCGAGTGAGGTACCGGGTGCGAGACCTCCACGCACGCTGGCCTGGCGTTGGCGATCGAGCCGGTCGATGCGCGAGGCCGTGCTGACTTCTTCAATGCGCACGAGGTTGTCGAGGCGCACCGTGCCGCCGTCCTGTCGGCCCACACGCAGTTCGCCGATGCGCTCCGGGCGTTCGCGGTCGCTGGCGCGCAGGCGAAGCCGCACGTCGTACTCTTCGTCGAGCCGAGGATCGCGAAAGCGCGACACTTCGGTGGCGCCACCGACCATGAGCCGCAGTGCTGAGCCGATGTCCTGCGTGTCGACGCCGAGTTCTGCTGCGCGGGCGCGGTCGATCTGCACGCGCAGTTCGGGCCGTTCAAGGCGCAGCGTCGTGTCGAGGTCGCTGAAGCCACCGAGCGCCAGCGCGCGATCGCGCAGGCGTTCGGAATAGTTCGCGAGTGCCAAGAGGTCCGGCCCGCGGATCGAGAAGTCGATCTCGAACGGTCCGCCACCAAGGTTGAAGCTGCGCTGGTTGCGCACCGAGGGACGGATGTCGGGCAGGGCGCGCAGCCGCCGGCGGATGTCCGCCATGACCTCGCGCTGCGTGTAGTTGCCGCGGAATGCCGCCGCCGGGTCACCGGCGAATAGACACTGCCACAGTCGAAAGAACGAGAACCGTCGCTCTTCGTGCGGCGCAATGCGCACGTAGACGCCGCCCGAGGCAACGCCCGCCAAGAAGCCACCGCCGATCGTCGTCAGCGCCGTGCGT
>JBDSBS010000465.1:0-4161 GCA_039921435.1 Planctomycetota bacterium
GTCGACGAGGTTGGTCTGCCCTTGGCTGGCGCCACGTTGATTGCGACGCCTCAGTTCCTGCCGTACGAAGACTGCAAGCTGCGCTTGGTCGCCAGTGAGGGACAGGTAGCCCACTGGACGCGCCGCATCGGCACGACGGACGCGACTGGCTGCGTGCGGCTGCTCGGACTGGTCTGTGGTCCATCACCCGAGGGTGGCGTGCCCGTGCTCTGCGACCTCCAAGTGCTGGCGCCAGGTCACCGCGGCGATCGCCGCACCGTCCAGCTGCAGCCGGGTGACAATGAAGAACTGTTCGTCTTGCCAATTGGCGAACAAGCGGTCGTGCGAGGCCGCGTCTTGGCCGCGAATGACATGCCCATCATCGAGGCTCGCGTCAACGGGGGCGTGCTCAGCGACGCAGCTGGTTGTTTCGAATGCCCCACTGTGAATCTGAAGTCCGGTCGCTTGGACCTGCAGGTGGTCGCCGGGGGCTTTCTGACTCTGCAGCACAGCGAGCCCGTGGCGGGCCGGGTCGGTGACTTCTCCGTCACGCTGACGATGTTGCCCGCCGGCCGCGTGCGCGGTGTCGTGCGCGACCAGTTTGGTTCACCTATCCTTGGCGCTCGCAACGAAGGCGTCGAAGGCGATCATCAAACTGCCATCGACGGCACCTTCGAACTGCCCGAAGTGGACCTTCGCCCGCTGCAGCTGCGCGTCGTGCCGCCGTACGCCGATCTCGTGTTCGAGGCCGCCGTCGAGTTCATCGCGGACCCTGCCCAGCGCGAACGAGTGTCGATCACGTTGCGGCGGCGGATCCGTCACAGCCGCCGATAGGGCCGATAGAGCCAACTCTGCATGCGACACGCTGCGCCAACGCGGTAGGCTCGGCGTCGAATCCATGCGCCACTATTCCGGATCCTCGCGTCGTTCTCGCTTCGGCACTGCTGTCCTTTTGCTGCTGGTAGGGTGCGCCAGCGCACCGGTGCCGACGCTGCCGTTCGAACACCGCCGCGCCATCTTCGACGACGCCTGGCGCATGGTCGGCGAGAAGTACTTCGACGAGACGATGAACGGCCTCGACTGGCAGGCCGTGCGCGCCAAGTACGCGCCGCGCGCCGAGGCCGCCACGACGGAGGGGCAATTGGCGCGCGTGCTCAACGAGATGGTGGGGGAGTTGCAACACTCGCACGTCGCGGTGTTGCCGCCGATGCGCAGCACGGCCCTGGCCAAACCGGCGAGCCGCACCAAGCAGCCCGGCAAGCCGCGCGATGCGGCTGGGTCGGCGGCGACGAAGTCGGCGCCGGACACGGTCAACGAAGACGGCACCACGGGTCTGCGCGCAGCGTGGGTCGACGAGCGCCTCATCGTGACGAACCTCGATGCCGAAGGCGGAGCGGCCGCAGCCGATCTGCACACTGGCGACGAGATCCTCACGATCGGCTCGGTGCTAGTCACCGACCTCGCGGCCTCGCTGCGTGAGCACGATGCGGCACACTGGAACGGCCTCATGCCGTACGTGGTCAACGGCCACCTGCAAGGTCCCGTCGGCACCCAGATCGAGTTGGAAGTCGCTTCGCCTGACGGCCTGCCGCGACGCGTGCGCGCAACGCGGCGGGCGCCGGCGATGGCGCCGATGGAGCTGGGCTTGTTGGGCTCGTTGGACGCCGAGTTCGAATCGCGCCTGCTCGAAGGGAACGTGCTCTATGTGCGCTTCACGCCGTGCTTCGTGCCCCTGCAACAGCGCTTCGAAGCGGCGATCGAAGGCGCCAGCGATGCGAGCGGACTGATCCTCGACCTGCGCGACAACCCCGGTGGCTTCGGCGCGGTCGCGATGGGAGTCGCGCGCCACGTGCTGCAAGACGAACTCGAACTCGGCAGCATGCGCATGCGCGGCGCCAAGGAACCGCTGCGCTTCCTCATCAATCCGGTCGACTCGCCGTTCCGCGGCCCGGTGGTGCTGATCGTCAACGGCGGCACCGGCAGCACCGCCGAGATCCTCGGCGCTGGCCTGCAGAAGCTCGGCCGCGCGCGGGTCGTGGGGCAGACGAGCATGGGCGCGGCGCTGCCATCGGTCTTCGAGACGATTGCGCATGGCTGGCGCGTGCAGGCGCCGATCGCGGACTTCAAGCTGTCTGACGGCAGTTCGGTCGAAGGCATGGGCGTCGTGCCGGACGTTCTCGTGACAGCAAAGCGGGCCGACCTCGTGGCGGGGCGCGATCCGTTCGTCGAAGCAGCGGTGCGAGAACTCGCGAACGCCCCGAGCTTGGGTGAGCCAGCCGCCATCGCGGCGACGCCGGCGCGTTCCGCAGTGGCTCGGCCGCCATGTGTCATGGATGCCGACATGCGCACGCTGTTCGAGCGCATGTGTGCGATGCCCTCGGTCGCCCGTCTCGCGCAGGCGAAGTCGCTGCGCATGACCTCGCAGTTGGAGCTGATGGGCTTGAAGGGCTCCATGGTGATGACGTTGCAGTCGCCGGACAAGGTGTTAACGAAGAGCTCTCTGCCCGGCGCCGGGGAATCGACGGGGGGCTTCGACGGCACACGCGGTTGGTCCCGCAGCGCATTCGAGGGTTTGCGCGAGTTGAAGGGCCCGGAGCTCTACGCCTTGAAGCGCAGCGCTCGGCTCGACGCGGTGGCTTGGGGCGAGCAGTTTGCACGCATGGAGATCGTGGAGCGGAAGCAGGATGGTGAACGCGCGAGCATCGTCGTGCGGCAGATTCCACCCGAGGGCGAAGGTGCGCCCACGCTCCTGCATTTCGATGCAACGACGCTGCTGCTGTACCGCAGCGAGGTCGTAATGGAGAGCCGAATGGGCTCGATGCCGGTCGTGACTGAGATCGAGGAGTACGCCGACTTCGACGGCATCGAATTGCCCAAGCGCACGGTGTCGAAGGTGGGCGGTGTGACGGTGACGACGGTCACCGAGTCAGTGGAGATCGATGTGCCGATCGAGGCGGGTCTGTTCGACATGCCGGCAAAGGCACCAGCGGAGAAGGTTGAGACGCCGGCGAAGCAGACCGCCAAGTAGGGCACCAAGTAGGTCGTTGTGCCATGCAGCCCGCTGTGCGGGCGATTCCCGATGCGGTGCAACTACCACGCACGCACTTGGCGGCAGCGGTTCTCGAGCCAAGCACAGACGCGGTCGATGATCGTTGCGTCTGCGTCGGCCTCGCTCGCCTGGATGCGACGCGCGTGCTCGGGCAGTTCGTCGGCGAGGTGTCTCAGGCGCTCGGCTGTGATCGGGGACCCAAGCCCGGTCGACTTCGCGAACGCGGTCCAGTGCTCGAGGCGCACGTCGTCGAACTCGCGCATCGTCCCGATCTTCATCGCCATGCGCGGGCTGAGCCCTGGATACACAGCCGTGCAGATGGCGTCGTAGACCGGTGCCAAGCGAACGCTGTTCGTGTCGAGCAACCACGAGAAGTTCTTGCCGTGCGCATCCGCGTTGCCGATCAGGAAGTGGAAGACGATCATGTCGAGCAATCGCAGGCGGTCGCCCGCGGCGCGCGTGGAATGGCGCGCCAACAGATCGAACATCTGCGGGAGCCCCGGTCCTCCTTCCGTCTGGTACTTCAGTTCCGGGGGGATCGCCAGCGCCTGGCAGAAGTCCTCTTGGTGCAGACGGCGAAGGCGGCCGTTGTGGCCGCGTTCGCGATCGAAGCGTTCGACGAGCAGAATCGGAATGCCGGCGACCACCCGCATCGTGACCTCGGGTGCGGGAAGTCCTACTGCTGCCGCGAGCCGCATGCAGAAGTGCTCGTTGGTGACCGTGTGCTCGAACTTGGCAATCGGCACTTTGACGATGTGTATCGTCGGACCGCCATCGGTCGGCAAGGCGATGCCACCGTCGACGAGTCGCACGGCGACCTTGTCTTGGGCTCCGGCGAGGGACAGACGAACGTCTTTGCCGATCAGCAGCGGCCACGTCGGCAGCTCGCTCAGCAGTTGGCCGAACTCAAAGTCGGGCAGCACCCGCACTTTGCCGGTCGGTTCGGTTGGCGCCTCGTCTGGTGGCAGCAGCATGATGGCACCTGCGCACTCGCGGCCGACCTCGGCGAGCAATGCGAACTCGTTGCGCGGCGAGACCTGCAAGTAGCGGGCGAGCTGGCGACGGAGTTCGTCGTTCGGCAGCAGGCCGCCGAAGAACGCACGCGTCGTGCGGTCTTCGAATGGCGCGGCATC
>JBDSBS010000466.1:0-2657 GCA_039921435.1 Planctomycetota bacterium
GCGCTGTAGATCGACGCCGTTCGGCAAATGGTGAACGAGCGCCGGCCCAAGCCGCCATTCCTCGGCCGCGATGCGCTGCAGAACGAGCGACGGCACGATCACGGGCACGGAACGCAGCACGAGCCGCCGCAGCCAACTGCGCCGCCGCAGACGACGCCGCACTTCCTCGGGGCCAAAGCCATCTTCGTGGTGCACGAGCGGCAGGCCGAGTCGCCGCGCCGCCGCCGACGTCTCGATCGAGCCCCAGTTGTAGGTGAGCACGAGGTCGGGCCGCAGCTCGCGCAGCCAGCGCTGCTGCGTGCGCACAGTGCTGAGCAGACCGGTGTGCGCAGGCGGCTCGACGAACGACACTTGGAGGTCTTTGGGTACCCTCGCCGCTGCTTCGGTGCGCCCATCCATCGCCATGACGACGTGCTCGTAGCCTGCGCCCAGGTGCTGCAGGAGCTGCACCGCGCGCACCTGCGGTCCGCCGGCGCCAAACGTGGCGAACACGTGCACGAAGCGCCGCACCATCAGCAGCCACCCACGGTGGCGCTCACGTCGATGGCACTCGCCTCAGCTCCCCTCACCTCAGCGCCCCTCACCTCAGTAGCCCCGCGGCGGCGCATCGAAGATGCGCTGCAGGAAGCGCGCGCGGTCGGCTTCGGGCCGGAAGGCGAGGTCGCGTTTGGCATCGCTGCAGTCCAATTGCGTGCGGAAGCTGCGCGAACTCAGGTCGCGGTAGGCCGGCCACTCGCGCGGTCGCCGCGCCGCGACTTTGACGAGGTACTTGCCGAACTCCTGCAGCCACATCCACCAGAGTGCCGTCGCGTGGAAGTGGTAGTCGCGCCCAGTGCGAACCGCCATCTCGGCCACGTACTCGCGCGCGCACAGTCGCACGTCGCCCGCGAGGTTGTAGTCTTTGCCCGCTGCGGCCGGCGCGTCGAGCGCCGTCACCAGGCTTGCCGCACAGTCGTCGGCCAACACGAACGGCAGCTCGACCTTGCCCGCGCCCCAGCCGACGCAGTGGTTGTCGCGCACCCACAAGCCGATGCCCGAGTGCGCGTGCACGCCGTCGTGACCGACGACGATGGCCGGCCGCACGATGCTCACGGCGAGGCCCTGCTGGCGCAGCTGAACGAGTTCGCGTTCGGCCGCGATCTTGCCGCGCGCGTACGGACCGCGCGCCTTCGGCACCGCATCGGGCGGCACCGAGCCGTCGATCGAACCTGCGGCGCCGAGCCACAACGCTGCCGTGCTACTCGCGTAGACGAAGCGAGAGACCTCCGCTTGCAGCGCCGCCTGCCCAGCCTCGCGAACGGCTGCCGCCATCACGCGTTCGACCGCGGCGGCATCGTCGCCAGCCGCCGTTGCGAGGTGCAGCACACTCGTTGCGCCCGCGAACGCGGCGGCCAGAGTCTTCGGATCCGCGGCGTCGCCCACGAACACTCGCACGCTGCCGTCGCGCAGAGACGCGGGCAACAAGTTTGGCTTGCGCACCACGAGCGTGATGGGTCGCTCAGCCTTCTGCAGCACGCGCACACACCGACGGCCCAAAAACCCCGTGCCGCCGAGCACGACCACTTCGCCTGTGCGCGCCGAGCCCGGTGCGGGCAACGCCGGCGGTACGGGCGGCGGCTCGAGCTGCACGCCGGCGGCCAGCGCACTCTGCATGCACATCTCGAGCACCGCGCGCGCGCCGGTCGAAGAGACCGCGTCAGGCAGCTCGGCTTGCCCACGCACCGCCGCATGGAAGGCGCGCAACGAACCGCGCATGCCGCGCAAGAACGGGTCGTCGGGAAAACCGAGGCGAAACAGCCCGAGCCCGTAGCCAGCGACGGCGCCGATCGCGCGACACCCGAGATGCCACGAGCCCGCCGCCAGGTTGCGCCCGTGGTCGAAGAACTCGAGCCAGCGCGTCTTTCGTTTGAGCCAACAACTGCCGCGCTGCAGATCGAGCAGAGCCGCGCCGTCGCTGCCGATCGCCTGCACCGTGGTCTCGAGCATCGTGCGGCCAAACGCCATGCGCACCGCCGCGGTGCCGCGTTCGCAGTCGAGCTGCAACAGCCACTCGTCGACGAACGCGACGCCGTTCGGCAAGGGGCGCGGTGTGCCCGTAATCGCCTGGACACGACGACACGCGCCGAGCAGCGCGAACACGACTGAGAACAGGTGCACGCCCTGTTCCCAGAGGATGTTCGCTTCGCTCTGGAACATGAAGTGCCCGACGTCGCCGGTCTGCAGCTGGCGCAGCGGCACGTGGTGTTGGATCGCTATGTGCTCGAGGCGCCCGAGCCGGCCCGCACCGAGGTGCTCTTGCAGCCGCTGCAGGGCCGGATGGAACGTCTGGTTGTGGTTGACCGCGAGCACGCGCTGCTGTTGCGCGGCGAGGCGTTCCAATGCGTCGACCTGTTCGGCGCGCTGCACGAGCGGCTTCTCGACAAGAACGTGCATACCCGCGGCAAGGCACGCTTCGGCGATTTCGCGGTGCAGGGCTGGCGGCACGAGCACGTGCACGGCGTCGAGGTTGCCGTTCGCGAGCAGTTCTTTGACGGAAGTGAACACGCCCTTGATGCCGTACTTGCGGGCCAGCCGTTCGGCGCGCGCGCGCTGCGGATCGCAGAGTGCCGTGACCTTGACGTTGCGAAGCGAGCGCAGCACCTGCAGGTGCACGTCGG